>CAZJZF010000146.1:0-2145 GCA_964550385.1 uncultured Lentimicrobiaceae bacterium
AGGGGGCTCTCCTGCCCTACCGGGTATAATGCAATGATTCACCGGCGGCCAATACATGTACTGAGGGGGTATCAGCAGGTTCGCAATACCCAACAATGCGGGCATCTATACCGAAAGAGGCTGCAATTGCGATGATCTGCCCGGCGGCATTGCGGTCAGGCACATAACACTCCATCCTGTGCCCCATATTAAAAACCCTGTACATTTCATGCCATGGGGTTCCGGAAGCGTTATGAATCATCTGAAACAGTTCCGGCACCGGAAAGAGATTGTCTTTCACCACCTTTACATTGCGGATAAAATGGAGAACCTTTGCCTGCCCTCCGCCGCTGCAATGGACTATCCCGTGGATGCTGGAGCGTAAATCCTCAAGCACCGATTTGATTACCGGTGCGTAAGTGCGGGTAGGTGACAGCACGAGGTGTCCTGCATCAACACCGGCGACCGGGGTGGGTTCTGTAAGGGTGTGAGGGCCCTGATACACCACTTCAACGGGCAATGCAGGGTCAAAACTTTCGGGATATTTTTCCCTGTAGATTCCGGAAAAGATATCGTGGCGCGCAGAAGTAAGGCCATTGGAACCCATTCCTCCGTTGTAAAACGATTCATAGGATGCCTGACCGTCGCTGGCAAGACCGACGATGAGGTCGCCTGCAGCAATGCGCTGGTTGTCAATTACCTCATCGCGCCGCATTCTGGCTACAACGGTACTATCTACAATGACCGTACGGACGAGGTCCCCCACGTCGGCAGTCTCGCCCCCGGTGGACCAGATACCAATACCGTAGTTGCGCATCCGTTCAAGAAACTCTTCAGTACCCTGAATGATGGCAGATATAACCTCACCGGGGATGAGCCTTTTATTTCTTCCAATGGTAGACGACAGCATAATATTGCTGGTGGCGCCAACGCAAAGCAGATCATCGAGGTTCATGACAACAGCGTCCTGAGCAATCCCTTTCCATACCTCAAGGTTGCCGGTCTCTCTCCAATAAAGGTAAGCAAGAGAGGATTTGGTACCTGCGCCATCGGCATGCATCACGGAACACCAATCCGGGTCACCGGACAGGATGTCCGGTGAGATTTTGCAGAAGGCACCGGGAAAAAGCCCTTTATCGAGGTTTCGGATGGCGGCATGCACATCTTCTTTTGAGGATGAGACTCCCCGCTGCTGGTATTTTGAGTTCTGTTCCATGATACCTGTAAAAGAAACAGGGCATCCCGTCAATCTCTCGCCGGGATGCCCTGTCCTGTCATACCATAAGTATTATTGTCCGAAGTTAAAGATGATCTTACTGGCAGTACGGTCGACTGTAATGGGGGCAATGGTACTGAGAAGCGCCTTGCCTACCATGAAATTCTGCTTCTGGTCGTGAGACACCTTAACAACCACATCCTTCATCTGCATATTACGCCCGAAGGAGAGCGTTTTAATGCTGAATTCAGCTCCGTTTTTGATGGTTCCATCTTCGAGGATGGCAGCATCCTTTTCGGTAAAGTCCTCTTTGGTGATGAGTCCTCTTGACAAGAAGAACATGGCCTGGTCGAGCGACATTGAGGCATTTTTCAGAGGCTCATTGTAAATAAAAGGTATGCTGATGCCATTTACCACTGCCTGACTTGAGGCAGCAATCTCTCCGGCTTCATTTACAAAGAACGGGATGATGTTTTCCTCAGGATTGATCTGGATCTGGAAATTCTGTGCAGCGAGGCTGTCGATGGGTACATTCTTGGCTTTGGGGATAAAGTCGTTACGCACTATTCTGAATTCGGTACGCCGGTTGAGCTGATGTGCAGCCTCCTTCTCATTGTTGGTTCTGAGCTTATTGATATATTCTTCTGTAAGATGGGAACCAGCCTTGACGGTAGTTTTCCATTCAGCCACATAGTAATCCTTATCAAGCTTTCTGGGTTCTCTTTCTCCGCGACCTACGGCAGTAATCCTGTCGGGGTCGATGCCCTGTGTAATGATATAATCCACACAGGATTTGGACCTCTTCAACGACAGGGTATCATTGTATTCGTGGGATGCCCGGAAGTCGGTATGGGAGATGAGCTCAACCACGATGGTTTCGTTGTCTTTCATGGTTTTCACCAACCCGGCCAGCGAATCGCGATACTGGGGTTTAAGTTCCCATTTTGCCA
>CAZJZF010000146.1:2155-6397 GCA_964550385.1 uncultured Lentimicrobiaceae bacterium
GAACACTAGGTCCTCTTGGAATAGGTTCAAGATTTTTGTTGTGAACCAGGTCTTTGCTTACAAACAAACCAACGGTGGATTCCTTCCCTTTGGCGCTGAAATAACCTTCGCGGCTGAAATCCAGGGTATAGGTTACATTGGGAAGGATTTGCTGGTTGTTGAAGCGATAGATCCCCATTTTGTCGGTCGTGGTTTCGAGGACACTCTTATCGCTCCCTTTAAGTTCAACCTTCACATTCTGAAGGCGCTGGAGGGTTTGGGCATCCCTAACAGTACCGGTTAAGGTAAAGAGAATCGGAGGGAGGTGGACTGCATAAATATCATCACCCCCACGGGCACCTTTAACCGCCCGGTTTGAGTTCATGAAACCGTCCTCCTGTTCTCCAAATCGCTTTTCAAGACCCTGGAGGATGAGACCGAAATCGTCGCCTTCGGAGTTGATGGGATGCCCCAGGTTTTCGGGTGTAGTCCAGGCACCATCAACCATTTTGGTTTTGAAAATGTCCAAACCTCCCATGCCGGGATGGCCGTCGGAGGCAAAATAGATAACTCCTTCCTGACGAAGCCAGGGAAACATTTCGTTGCCGGATGTGTTCACCATCGGACCCAGATTTTCAGGTGTTCCGAATGGTTTGGTTTTGCTGGTTCTGCGTGCCATCCAGATATCACCACCTCCATATCCACCGGGCATATCAGAGGTAAAATAAATGATTTTTTCGTCTTCGCTGAGGGTGGGATGCATTACCCGAATCGAGTCGACTGCAATAGCAAGTGGCTCAGGCTCGCCCCACTTCCTTCCGGTTTTCTTTGACGTCAGGATGTCACAACCCAGTTTCTCCCCTTTTGCTGCGATACGGCAACGGGTGAAGTATAGCACATTGCCCTTGTCATTAAAGTAGCTAACTCCCTCGTTGGCCGGAGAATTAATAATTTTATCATCATCCAGTGCCTGAGGCTTGCTCCAGTTGTTCTTTTTATCAAGGGTTACATAAAAGAGGTCGGTAAATTTCCCGCCTGTCCATTCATCGGCTTTCTTGCCGGCAGATTCTTCACGGTCGGAAGTAAAAACCAGTACGTTGTACTTTTTATTATCGGCATAGGAAGGGGAGAAATCATTATTTCTTGAGTTGAACCGTTTCATGTTCTCAACCTGCCAGCGGGTGGGATTTTCCATCCAGCTTTTTGCAGTATCGCAGTAGTCGCGTGCGATTCTTGCCCGCTGGTCTCCGGGCTCTTTTTGCAGGTAGATATCATACTGCTCACGGGCTTCATCGTACTTTCCGCGTGCTTTCAGAGTTTCAGCATACCTCAGATAGATCACCGGCAACGGAAATTCTGCCCTGATTGCACGATCATAGGCAGCTTCGGCTCTCACAAAATCGGCGGTTTTGCGGTAGCATTCCGCGATCTGGAAAAGGATCCTGCGCTTTTCAGGCTTATTGTTAACCTTGGTAAAAGCCTTTTTGTAGAGAGGTATTGCTTCTGAATACCGCTGCAACAGAAATGCCTCATCCGCTTCTGCTGTAATCGTTTTCTGCGCCACAGCTTCCTGAGAACCCAGTGCCAGGAGAGAAACGAGGAGAACTAGGAGGATTCTGGATAATGACATAGGAGCGTTATATTTTGATGCTTTTTAATCGTTCGCTAAAATAGTGATTTATCCAATGAATGCATCCGAAATTTTTTATTACAGAATTTTTTTCAAAAAACACCCGGATAAAAACTCAACAGACCCGATTTACATAAAGCAAACCGGGTCTGAAGATATGTGGTTATCGCCCTATTTTTGTCTGACAAGGCCCTTGGCCAGAAGCTTTCTTTCTCTTCTGCGGAGTTGTGCCTGGATAGATTCGAATGCAATGGGGCTGGCAATAAACAGGGAGGAGTAAGTACCAACCACAATACCCACGAGCAGTGCAAATGAGAATCCTCTGATAACTTCACCGCCAAATATAAAGATGGCAATAAGTACTACGATGGTGGTTCCGGAGGCATTGATGGTACGACCGAGGGTGCTTATCAACGCATTGTTCATATTCTCCTTCAGCTCTGTTTTGGGGTGCAGGCCAAGATATTCCCTGATTCTGTCGAAGATTACCACCGTATCGTTGATGGAATACCCGATGATGGTAAGGATGGCAGCAATGAATGCCTGGTCAATTTCGAGGTTGAAAGGGAATATTTTGTAGAAGATGGAGTACATGGCAAGGGTTATCATCGCATCGTGGAAGATGGCGATGACACCACCAAGCCCATACTGCCATTTCCGGAAACGAACGGCAATGTAAAGGAAAATGATGATCAGGGCAAATACAATAGCTTCGACAGAGGCAAGTTTGATGTCATCGGCAATGGTGGGACCCACCATTTGTGAACTCATCAATCCGATGACCTTCCCCTCTTTCTCCAGCACAAAATCATCAAAGCTAACGGGTGTTTTGAAGAAACCTTTCACCCCTTCGTACAATGCCAGCTTAACGATGCTGTCGGTGTTAACCTCAGCGGCTTTATCCATCAGGTATTTTGTGGATACCTTAACCTGGCTGGAAGCACCGAAGGTCTTCACTTCAGGGGCGGAGCCGAAAGGTGCGGCCAGAGATGCGCTCACATCCGAAGTTTTCACATCCTGATCGAATCGCACAATATAGGTATGCCCTCCCTGGAAGTCGACCCCCAGGTTAAGACCCTGAACTGCAAGGGAGATGATACCCGCCAGAATGACTGCACCGGAGATGTAATAGAATCGCTTCCTCTTGCCGATAAAATCAAAAGTAACCTTCGAGAAAGCATTATTGGTATAACGGTTGCCAAAAGTAATGGGTTTATTGCGGTCGAGGTGCCAGAGGAAAACCAGGCGTGAGATAAGCACAGCACTGAAGAGAGAGGTAAGGATACCGATCATCAGGGTGGTGGCAAAACCTTTCACAGGGCCTGACCCGAAGACGAACAATACCACACCGGTAAGGAAGGTAGTTACGTTACCATCAATAATAGCGGAGAGTGCATTCCGGTAACCATCGTGTATGGCAAGCCGTATTCCTTTCCCTTGCCGGAGCTCCTCACGGATACGCTCAAAGGTGATCACATTCGCATCCACTGCCATACCCATGGTAAGTACAATACCTGCAATACCGGGAAGTGTAAGGGTTGCCTGCAATGATGCCAGGATCCCCACAAGGAAGAATACGTTGGCAAGGAGGGCAAAGTCAGCAATCAGACCGGCTCTGTTGTAGTAAATGGCCATATAAATGAGCACCAGAAGGAAAGCGATGGCAAATGACAGCAGACCAGCTCTGATGGCTTCTTTACCCAGGGAAGGACCCACAACTGCTTCTTCAACGATGCGTGCCGGGGCAGGAAGCTTTCCGGCTTTCAGCACGTTGGCAAGATCCATTGCTTCATCAATGGTAAAGTTTCCGCTGATCTGAGAGTTGCCGGTAGGAATTTCGGAATTGACAGTAGGGTAAGAATAGACCATTCCATCGAGAATAATGGCGATAGATTTCCCAATATTCTGGCCGGTAAGGTTTTTCCAAACACGGGCTCCTTCGGAGTTCATGCTCATGCTTACCACAACTTCGCCGTTTTGGTCGTAATCCTGTGCCGCATTGGAGATGGCAGCACCGTCGAGCGGGGGTTGACCCTTACCCGATTTGTCTTTGAGGGCAACGAGTTCCAGGATGGTTTCCTTGGTATCGTATTGGAAATACTTATTGGGCTTGTTGGTCCATTTGAGCAAAACGGAAGATGGCAGGATACCCCGCTGATAGGCCACGTTGATCATATAGTTGATACGGGCAGTATCTTTGGCAGCAGCGCGACCCACAACCGGGCCGTCAACCTCTTTACCCGTCTGATCGAAATTCAGTGCAAGATATTTGTCTGATAGAGCACGACCGGTGGATGCGGTTGCATTGTCACCTGTTGGATCTGTAAGGGAAGCGGCAGTATCGCCTGCCGTGCCACCCAATAACGATCCTTGTTGGATTATTGTATCCTGGATGCCTAAAGAATCAACGACAGCTTCACCGAGTAATCCGAGGGAATCAGTTGAGGTTTTTACGCCCGAAAGGCTTACGGATCCATATTGAACATCGTTCAACCGGCTGTCCATCAGGTTGAGATAGGTGCTTACTTCCTTAAAATCGTAGGTTTCCCAGAATTCGAGCTTGGCAGTACGTTGCAAAAGTTTTCTCACCCTGTCCGGATCCTTAATGCCAGGAAGCTCTACCAGAATACGTC
>CAZJZF010000147.1:0-6383 GCA_964550385.1 uncultured Lentimicrobiaceae bacterium
TAGCCGCGCCAGACTTAGGATCTGGTGCCGAAAGGCGTGGGGGTTCGAGTCCCTTCATCCGCACAAATTCATCCATCAATTATCATCAGGAAACCGTTTTTATGAACATTACACAAGAGAGCACAGGGGCATTGACGGCCACCATAAGAATCGACATCACCAAACCTGACTATCAGCCAGTATTGGAAGAGAAGCTCAGGGAGTACAGGAAGAAAATGAAAATGCCCGGTTTCAGGGAAGGTAAAGTACCGATGGGCGTGGTAAACAAAATGTATGGGAAAGCCATTCTGGCGGAAGTGATCAACACCCTGATTTCGGATAACCTGCAAAAGCATCTGGATGAAGCAGAAGCTGAGACCCTCGCCTCACCACTTCCCAACCGTGAAAAACAGGAGCAGGTTGATTTTGACACCCAGGAGGAATTCAGCTTCTTTTTCGATATCGCCATGCGGCCGGAGATAAAAACAGATCTTACAACCCTTGAGGGCATCGTAAAATACGAGCCGCAGCCCGACGAAAAGAGTGTAGAGGATTACCTCAACCATATTTTGCTGCAATACGGCACCTTCGAAGAGGTTTCCGAAGCTGGAAATACAGATATGCTCCATTGCGAAATCGATGAGGTGAATGATGCAGGAGAAAAATTTCAGGGGGGAATCCATTCCCATGGCCACCTCCTCATCGACCGCATCAAGGATGAAGAGCTGCGCAACAATTTTATCGGAAGCACCACCGGTAAGGTAATCCGGATGAATCCGATGACCGCCTTTGGCAATCGCACGGAAGTAGCTGCACTGCTGAATATCAAAACCGAAGAGCTGCAGGAACCTATGAATCAGTTTGATTTTGAAATCACCAAAATCGAACGGAAGAGACCAGCAGAAATCGACGAGAAACTGCTTGCAGAAGTATTCCCCGATGACCAGCTTACCTCGGAAGAAGACCTAAAGGAGAGGATCAGAAAAGATATTGCCGGCTCATACTCAAGGGAGGCCGAAAACAAACTCTTCAACGATGCCCTCGACAAGTTGCTGGAACAGGCGGCCATTGAACTGCCGGATCCGTTTATGAAGCGCTGGCTGATTGAAAATGAAGAGGGTACAAAAAGCACCCCCGAGGAGATTGAAGAAAACTACGACTCCTATGCCCGCCAGCTTCGTGTTGCCCTGATCAGAAACCATATTATTGCCGGAAACGATATCAGGGTAACCCCCGAAGATCTCCATCAATATGTTGCCACTGCCTTGAATATGGGCAATCTGGATGAACTCGGCGAGGAGAAGAAAGAGATGGTGGCCCGGCTCACCGACACCATTCTGAAGGAACGCAAACAGCTTGAACAGATTTCTGACAGGATTATGGAGGATAAGATCGCAAGGGTGATTCTGGAAAAAGTTCCCTTTACGGTCCAACAGGTCACTCTGGAGGAATTCAACAAGATTATTCAACAATAACCCAAAAAACAATACGCTATGGATAGTCAGGAATTCAGGAAATATGCAATTAAGCATGCAGGCATCAGCTCCGTTACCCTCGACAGCTATACCTCCATCTCTTCAGGATATATCACCCCCAACATCATCGAAGAACGTCAGCTGAACATTGCGCAGATGGATGTTTTTTCAAGGTTGATGATGGACCGTATCATTTTTCTGGGGGTTCCCATCAACGACGATGTAGCCAACATCATTCAGGCGCAGTTACTGTTTCTTGAGTCGTCCGATCCCAAGAAAGACATTCAGATCTATCTGAATACCCCCGGCGGTTCGGTGTATGCCGGCCTGGGAATTTACGATACGATGCAGTACATCGGACCCGATGTGGCTACCATCTGCACCGGAATGGCTGCTTCGATGGGTGCAGTGCTGCTATGTGCCGGTGCGGCCAAAAAACGCACTGCCCTCCCACACTCACGGGTGCTGATCCATCAGCCGATGGGGGGCGCACAGGGACAGGCCTCCGATATTGAAATCACCGCCAGGGAGATCATGAAGCTCAAGAAGGAGCTATACGAAATCATAGCCATTCACTCCGGACAGACCTTTGAAAAAATCGAAAAGGATTCTGACAGGGATTACTGGATGACAGCCCAGGAAGCACTGGAATATGGAATGATTGACGAAGTTCTGCACCGGAATTCGAAGAAAAAATAACCTCCGGATCAACCCGGAAATCTCTTTTCAGGCTATGGCCAAACAGCAAAGCAACAACACATGCTCTTTCTGCGGCAAATCGCGCAGCCAGGCACGACTGCTCATTACCGGCATCGATGCAAACATCTGCGACGAATGCGTGGTGCAGGCACAGC
The DNA here is from genome assembly GCA_964550385.1 of uncultured Lentimicrobiaceae bacterium. Taxonomy (GTDB): domain Bacteria; phylum Bacteroidota; class Bacteroidia; order Bacteroidales; family SKPS01; genus SKPS01. Next base: position 2,309 of record CAZJZF010000147.1, read on the forward strand.
AGATCATTCAGGAGGAGATACCCCGTCTTCGTGGTGCATCCCTTCCGGAGCCCGATATTCGCAAGCCCCGAGAAATCAAAGCTTACCTCGACCAGTACGTGATCGGACAGGAACAAGCCAAAATGGTTCTGTCAGTTGCCGTTTACAACCATTACAAACGGATTGGGTCGGCAGGCATCCAAAAAGCGGAAAAAGGAAAGAAAACCGCTGTTGTCCAGGGCAAACCCGCAGACGATGATGTGGAAATTGAAAAATCCAACATCATTTTAGTTGGGGAAACCGGTACCGGAAAAACCCTGCTGGCGCGCACCATCGCCCGGATGCTGAATGTGCCGTTCTGCATTGCCGATGCCACAGTGCTAACCGAAGCCGGATATGTGGGCGAAGATGTGGAGAGTGTGCTCACCCGGCTCCTGCAGTCGGCCGACTATGATGTGCCTTCTGCTGAAAGAGGCATTGTGTTTATCGACGAAATTGACAAGATTGCCCGGAAAGGAGACAACCCCTCCATCACCCGTGATGTATCCGGAGAAGGGGTGCAGCAGGCATTGCTGAAGCTTCTAGAAGGCACGGTGGTGAACGTGCCCCCGCAGGGAGGCCGCAAACACCCCGAACAACGGATGATCCAGATCGACACCCGCAACATCCTTTTTGTCTGCGGAGGAGCCTTCAACGGGATGGACAAGATCATCGCCAACCGCATGCAAACCAATGTGATAGGTTACGGGAATGCCTTATCGCATCAGATTGAAGATGAGCATATGCTGAGATATATTGCACCCCAGGATCTCCGGAAGTTTGGCCTCATTCCCGAAATTGTGGGAAGGATGCCTGTGGTCACCTATCTGGAACCCCTCGACAGAGATGCGCTGAAAAGGATCCTTACCGAACCCAAAAATGCCATCAGCCGGCAGTTCAAGAAGCTTTTCGACCTGGATGGCATCAAGCTTACCATTGATGAAGGGGTATTCGATTTCATCGTCGACAAAGCCATAGAATTTAAACTCGGAGCCAGGGGTTTGCGCAGTATCTTCGAAGCCATACTCACCGATGATATGTACAATCTTCCTTCGGAAAAAGAGGTAAAAGCGCTGCACCTCGACCGGGAATATGCAGAGAGAAGACTCTCAGAAACCAGCATTTCAAGGCTCCGGGTTGCATGACATCGTCTTCTCCGATGGCATAATAATTGACTTTGGGATACCGTTTAACCTTCACCCAACGAAATAATGATGTATCCGAAGCAACTTTTTACTTTCCTGGTACTGTTAACCCTGGTCACAGGTGCCAGCGCCCAGAAGAGTGGAACCCCCCAGAACAAAACACCCCAGTTGGTGCAGTGCGTCATTGTAGAAGGCGATACCTTCGTGTACACCGTTTTGCCCACATTTCACTTCTTTTCGCCCAAGGTTTTTAAAAGCAAAAAGGAGAAAGAACACTACTACCGGCTGGTATACAATGTAAAAAAGGTATATCCCTATGCCCGGCTGGCCGGAATCAAGCTGCGCGAATACAACGAGCTGATGCTGCAGGCGAAAACCGAAAAAGCCCGGAAGGAAATCATGAAAAGGGCCGAAGAAGACCTCGAAAAGGAGTTTGGCAAGGAGCTGCGCAAACTTACCTTTTCACAGGGTGTGATCCTGCTGAAACTGATCGACCGCGAAACCGGTCAGTCGGGTTACATCCTGGTGTCGGAGCTTAGGGGAGCCTTCAGAGCATTCTTCTGGCAGGGCATCGGACGTATTTTCGGGTACAATCTGAAGATGAAGTATGACCCCCATGGTGCCGACCGGGAAATTGAAGAGATTGTTCTGAAGATCCAGTATGGGCAGATTTAACAGTTAAAAGTTAAAAGGGGACAGTGCTGAGGGGACAGGAGATAGTTATGAGTTATGAGTTATGAGTTATGAATTTGTTCTGATCCTTGACCTGGAACATGGAACATGAAACATGAAACATGGAACATGGAACATGGAACATGAAACATGGAACATGAAACATGAAACATGGAACATGGAACATGAAACATGGAACATGGAACAAGGAACAAGGAACAAGGAACAACAAACCCTACTTCCCCCTCCCCTGAATCACGATTAAAACAGTGTAAATCAGGATTTTGAAATCGGTGGCAAGCGACATGTTTTCGATGTAGAGGATGTCGAACTTCATCCTTTCTATCATCTGGGGAATTGTTTCTGCGTATCCGAATTTCACCATTCCCCAGGAGGTGATGCCGGGTTTTACCTTGTGCAGCAAACGGTAGTGAGGTGCTTCCTTTACGATTTGCTCGATATAGTATTTTCGTTCCGGGCGGGGACCCACAAGCGACATTTCACCGATCAGCACATTGTAAAACTGGGGCAACTCATCGAACCGTACTTTGCGAAGAAATTTTCCAAACGGAGTAATGCGGCTGTCGTGCGAGGAGGAGAGCTGGGGGCCGTTCTGCTCGGCATCAATGCGCATCGACCTGAATTTAAACATGGTAAAAGGTTTGCCGTAAAGCCCGATTCGCTCCTGCCTGTAGAAAATGGGGCCTCTGGAGGTAAACCATACCCCCATGGCGATAGCCAGATACAGGGGGGATAGAATCAACAGCGCAAACACCGAGATGGAAATATCGAGCAGCCGCTTCATGGTTACCTGCCAGGCGGGCATCAGATCGGGGTAGATAACGATAAGCGGGGTATGAAAGATGGCGGTCATCTTCACACTTCCCAGCAGAATATCGCGAAGGTCTGGAGAGATTTTGATGACAATGGGAACATCCTCCAGTTCAGTAATGATGTTTCGTGCCAGATGCTGTTCGTCTTCTTCGAGTGCAATGATCACCTCTTCCACATTGTAGGTCTTCACCAGGGACTTGATGCGGTGGTAGCTGCCAAAATGCTCCAGTTTGCCACTGAGTGAATAGTGGTTGGTGCCATTGCGGCTGTGCACGAAGCCGATGAGCCTGTTGCCGTGTGATATGGGCTGACTTTCAAGTTCCAGGTATATATCCAAGGCAGCCTTTCCACTGCCTATAATGATGGTATTGAATCCGATTTTCCGGCTGTGAATACGCCGCACAATGATGGTGGTAAGCACCAGCCGTGGCAGAAAGGTACATCCGAAATGGAGTGCCAACAGGGTTATATAACTCTGATAATAGGTAAAATGAGAGATGGTGATGTCATCAAGAATCAGAATAAAAAAGATGACGGTTACCCCCAGAACCGATTGTCCAAGGGTCAGACCCAGCTCCTTCATGCGTGCTTTGCGCAGAATTTTCTGGTAGCTGCCGGTAAAGGCATAAAACAGCACCCAGGCCGGGGGAATAAAGGCCAGCCCAAGGTAGAGTTTTGGGTCGGAGAGGATAGCAGTACAGTTTCTGAGGATTTCAGGGTCAACCAGCTGCTTGCGGAAGGCAAAAAACACTGCCCAGGCCAGGGCAGCCGACAGCAGGTCGGCCACCATGAACTTCAGGATCTCACGTGTTTTTCTTCCCATTGCCTTGTCAGTAATGAATAAGCTTTATGTTGTCAATCAGCACAGTAGCCTCCTCCATGTCCGACGGAAGATAGGATCCCAGAAAGATTTTAAACTCAATGGCATCATTGTGCCGGAACACTACAGGTGTAAGGTTGAAATAAATCTTCCCCCAATCATCTCTGGGCAAAGCACCCGCCACCTCAAGCTTCAAGATCTGGGCAGCCTTGATGGCATACACCCCCACTACAATATCCGCATCCGACTTATAATTCAACTCCAGGAACACATTTCCACCTGCCGTAGGAAGCTGAAATGCCTGAATGGATACCCCCATCCAAACCGAATCGGTGTCATTCAGCACCACTTTGCCGGCAGTGATTCCTTCATAAACCTCAGCAGGGTCCATGGTTTTCAGAAGATTCGTCTGGCTCTTGAGATCCTCCTCCAGCAATACACCGCCAAGTTCAAAGGTTTCATTCAGAGGCAGCTTAATATCGTTGTGGTAAGTTACTACTGGTTGCAGATTTATAACGCTGTCGGGTACCAGGGTGATCTCCTTCTCCCAAACGGTATAGAAAGGGTAATACACCCGCGTGGTTTT
>CAZJZF010000148.1:0-6365 GCA_964550385.1 uncultured Lentimicrobiaceae bacterium
ACCTCCACCGTGCAGTTGGTTTCGAACCCAACTCCCAATGCCGCTTTTTCCATGACACCTCTTTATGGCAGCCCACCTCTGGCTGTTCAGTTTACCAACAAAACCCTGAATGCCGACACCTACAGCTGGGACTTTGGTGATGGCTACACTTCGGGGCTTACACACCCAACGCATACTTTTACGATCCCCGGCATTTTTGATGTTTCACTCCTGGCGACCAGCAGTGATGGATGTTTCGACAGCCATTCGGATAAAGTTTATACGATAAAAACCGTCTTTGACATTGAAATAACCAGTGTACAGGTAGCAAAAGAACAAAACCGCCTGAAGGTTTCGGCTGACATCAGAAACAATGCGCCTTTCCCCATTCACAGGATTGACCTTGAATGCTGGATCAATGGCGAAAATCCGGTGGTGGAAATATGGCAGGCCCAGGGAGTTAACGACAGGTTACAGCCGGGCTATACTTTCAGATACTCCTTCGTATCCCAGCCAGTGATTCCGCAAAACCCAGCCACGGTAAAATATGCCATTTGCGTCAATGCCATGGTTCCCGAATACCCTATTGATGACAATCCGTTTAACGACAGAGGATGTGTGGCACTTACCGATTCTTTTCATATCGGTCAACCCTATCCCAACCCTGCTTCCGGAACCTTTTTTATCGACGCAGTTCTTGAGTTTTCTGACCTGCTTACCATTGATATGTACAATTTTGCAGGCCAGAAGCTGGCTACATTGTTCGAAGGCGATGTTGACAAAGGGTTTTTCAGAATTCAGCTACCAATTCCCCCCAATGCAGACAAAGGGGTTTATATGCTCAGAATTCAGTACCGAGATTACACCAGCACCCGGAAAATTCTGATATCAGAATAATTAAAAAAGTGAACAATTTAACTGATACTCTCACCAGAGCCAAGGTGAACTCCCAGATGCGGCAACTCATTATCCATGAGACCAATGAGCAGGTGTATCAGTTTGTTATGAAATACGCAGACCCTGAGTTTGATAAAACTCTGCTGCTGGCGACAACCACACGCTTTAATGTTGAAAAACAACCCTTTAACACCTTTTCCTGTATCATCAATCTGAAACGGTTGAATAATATCAGAAGGATCAACAAATTTCTGGAGGCCATCAATTCAAAGCTCTCTGAAGGGGGGCTCTTTATCGGATGTGTTGAAACCAACTGGCTGCGAAAAATGCGCATTCTGAAAAAATACCCGGCCGGGGTCAACTACATTATATACACCTTCGACTACCTGATCCATCGGGTAATGCCCAAACTGAAATGGACCAAACGCCTCTACTTTCTCCTCACCAGTGGATACAACAGGCTGATTTCCAGAGCTGAAACTTACGGAAGACTCTACTCCTGCGGCTTTTCGATCGTAGAAGAAGCACGTTTGGTGGAGATGCACTACTTCGTGGTTCAAAAGGAGAAAGATCCAGCTTTCGATTACCACCCAACCTATGGGATGTTTATCCGGCTTAACCGCATCGGTAAAAACGGTAAAATGATCAAGGTGTTGAAAATGCGCACAATGCACCCTTACAGCGAATACCTCCAGGGTTTTATTTTCGATAAATTCAACCTGCAGGAAGGGGGGAAATTTGCCAATGACTTCCGTGTAACTACCCTGGGGAGAATAATGCGCCGTTTTTGGATCGACGAGTTACCGATGCTCTATAACTTCTTCAAAGGTGATATGAAGCTGGTAGGCGTCAGACCCCTGAGCCCACAATATTTCAGTCTCTATACCAAAGAGTTGCAGGATCAGCGGATCCGCTTTAAACCGGGCCTTATTCCACCTTTCTATGCCGACCTTCCGAAGAACCTGGAAGAGATTATGGAATCTGAAAAACGATACCTTGATGCCTATGCAAAACAACCTCTCCGCACCGATATCCGCTATTTCTTCAGAGCCAGTTACAACATCCTCTTTAAAAAGGTCAGGAGTAAGTAAGCTGCTTCTTTTTTCCCTATTGATGGCGTGCCTGTCAATATCCCTCCAGGGGCAACCCGTATATGAGCATGTGAGCCATACCGGAATAACCGCATTTCTGGACGAGATGGCCAACCTGGGGTACATAGAAATCAACTCGGGGGTGAAGCCCTATACCCGCTGGTTCATCCGAGCCAAACTGCTGGAACTTGTGATGCAGGATCTCCCTCTCACTGAAAGGCAAAGATGGATGTTGCAGCTTTACGATGAGTATTTCAGGCTATCCCCCCCCGACAAAAAACCGGCGCTCCGTCTCAGGCATACCGATTTTGCTTATAACGACCCCAATTTCTTTTTACGTATTCAGCCAATTCTTGGGGCTTCTTTCCAATTCGACCCACCGAACAAAGGAGCTTCACCGCTGCAATACGGCCGGTTCAATGGCGGTTCGATGGTGGCTTCGTATCGCAACAACTGGGGGTTCTATGCCAGCCTGCGGGATTATTTCACGTCCAATCTTTTTGTATCACCCGGAATGCTTCTGCGTGAAACGGGAGGGCAGTACAAACCCGGAGAAAACAACGCTGCGGAGTTCAGTGAGATGCGGGGAGGAATCGTTTACCAGAATTCACACCTGACCTTTGCTCTTGTAAAAGACCACTTTGAGTGGGGAAACCATTATGCCGGTGCATCCATTTTCTCTGCCAGGGAGCCATCCACTACACAGCTCAGGTTCAGCTTCAACCCGGTCAAATGGTTTGAGTTCAATTACCTGCACGCATGGCTTAATTCGGGGGTGATCGACAGTGTGCGAACTTACGCCTATACCAGTGCCTATGGAAACGGAACACGCCTGGTTTACCGCACCAAATATCTCGCTGCCAATATGTTCACCATCAAGCCCTGGAAAAGCACCTATCTCTCCTTTGGCAACTCCATCGTGTACAGCGACATGGGGGTTCATCCGGCATACCTCACCCCATTCTCTTTCTTTAAGTCGATTGACCACACCCTAAATGGCACTACCAACGATGCCGGGCAGAATTCCCAGATGTTCATCGACCTGAGCACCCGTATCATCCCCCATACTCACCTTTACACGGTAATCTTTATTGATGAACTGGCCACCACAGTAATGTTTCAGCCTGATAAACATTCCAACTGTCTCAGCTTCAAAGGAGGTTTTCGGGTTACCGATTTCCCGGTTCCCGATTTGCAGATAACAGGGGAATACACCCGCTCTAATCCATTGGTTTACAAGCACTTTGTCCCCACCACAACCTTTGAGTCCAACCGGTATAACCTGGGGTACTATCTGATGGACAACGCTGAAGAGACCTACCTGGGACTTACCTGGCAACCATGGCGGGGTTTGCAGGTTGCCAGTTCCTACAGGTATGCCCGGAAAGGCCCGGATTATAATGCACTGGGTGGGAAAAGGCGCGGCCTGCCATTTTTGAGTGAGGAGCGCTGGTACCGCAGTGAATTCGGTGTAGAGTTAACCTATCAGATAATTTACAATGCCTATGCGTGCCTGGGTTATCAGTATTTAAGGTCCGGAGGCCCTGATGCAAACCTTTATCTGCCCGAATCGCTACGCGGCGAAAAAAACCTCGTACATTGCAGGTTGACCCTGGGATTGTAAAATATCTCTGTTCCATGCGACGAGCAGGATTGGCCATCAAATAATGGCATAATGCATATCTTTGCAAAAAAAAATGGCACTTCTTCTCACCTACCTTTTTCTTGCCCTCATCGTTTCCTTTCTGTGTTCAATCATGGAAGCTGTTCTGCTTTCTACTCCGAGTTCCTTTCTGATGGTCAAACAGCAACAGGGAAACACCTGGGCAAAATCATTTTCAGCACTCAAGATCAATATTGACAAGCCCTTATCCGCTATTCTTTCCTTAAATACGGTTGCTCATACGGTAGGGGCAGCCGGTGTAGGTGCTCAGGCAGTAGTGGTTTTCGGTGATAAATACTTCGGGTTAGTATCAGCCATACTTACCATCCTTATCCTGGTCCTTACCGAAATCATCCCAAAAACCATCGGAGCCCGGTACTGGAGAAATCTTGGAAAATTTGCTACCTTCACGATCAAGGCTATGATTGTAATTACTTATCCTCTGGTTTTAATCTCAGCACGAATCACCAATGCCATTTCAAGAAACCGGCAGGAGCAGACCACAAGCAGGGAGGAAATCGCTGCGCTTGCCAGTATTGGAGCAGACGAAGGGGTTTTTATGGAAAAAGAGTACAAAATCATACAGAACCTGCTGAAATTAAAAAATCTGAAGGTTACTGGAATAATGACCCCCAGGGTTGTTGTTGCGGCTGCCGATGAAAATCTCCTGCTTTCCGACTTTTTAAAAAACAAAGATTACCTGAAGTTTTCAAGAATACCAGTCTACACAGAGAAAGAAGAGAACATAACAGGTTATGTTTTCAGACAAACGATATTTGAGAAACTTGCAGAAGACCTGCACGATTTAAAACTCAAAGACCTTAAACGAGACATCGTAATTGTCCCCAACTCTATCGTTCTTTTCACTTTATGGGAAAAACTGCTTGAAAGGAAGGAGCACATCGCCTTAATTGTTGATGAATACGGAGGGTTAGACGGCATAGTGACCATGGAAGATATCATAGAGACCCTTTTGGGATTGGAAATTATTGATGAAAAGGACACCATAACAGACATGCAAAAGTATGCACGGGAGCGGTGGAATGCGCGTCAGACCAAGTATAATATGTTGGAACTTATAAAGAATCAGGAAGAGTAAAGTAGCCAACAAATACGGGGTGTATTCGTTCAATTTATTTTGATTTCGCCCCAGGTTGCACTTATTGCAAATTCCACAGTTCAATCACCAAATTTCCTATATTTGCCCTCAATCTTAAAATCTGACCCTATGAGAATAAAGCTTTTTACAGGGATAGCAACCCTGCTTGCGGGACTATTTGCAGTCCAGCAGGTGAATGCCTGCACCAATTACCTCATCACCAAATCGGCCTCTACCGATGGAAGCACAATGATCAGCTATGCGGCCGACTCGCATACTCTTTTTGGCGAGCTGTATCATTGGCCTGCTAAAAAGTACAAGGCTGGCACCATGCTGAAAATCTACGAATGGGACACCGGAAAGTTCCTCGGAGAGATCAAACAGGCTGCCGAAACCTACAATGTTGTAGGTAATATGAATGAATACCAGGTGGCCATCGGTGAAACCACCTATGGCGGACGCGAAGAGCTGGGCAAACAACCGGGTGCCATCATGGACTATGGCAGCCTGATATACATAGCACTACAGCGCGCTAAAACAGCCCGTCAGGCCATCCGCATTATCACTGAACTGATGGACGAATACGGCTACTACAGCTCCGGCGAATCCTTCTCCGTTTCCGACCCCAATGAGGTATGGATCCTCGAAATCATCGGCAAGGGGGAAGGGGAAAAAGGGGCCGTGTGGGTGGCTATGATGATCCCCGACGGATATGTATCAGGACATGCAAATCATGCCCGTATCACCACTTTTCCGTACCAGAAAACCAACAACTTCGATGACCCCAAGGCTACCGTTTTCAACGCGACTGACGTCATCACTTTCGCCCGGAAAAAGGGTTGGTATGATGGCCCGGATGCAGAATTCAGTTTTTCCGACACCTATGCCCCGCTTGACTTCGGAGGCGCCCGCTTCTGTGAAATACGTGTTTATTCCATGTTCCATAAGGTTAGCAAAGTCTTTAAAGACAATACCGCTTACTGGGAATATGCCAAAGGGAACATCCAGTATGGCAAACACGGCTATCCGACGATCCGTATGCCCCTGTGGATTAAACCCGACAAAAAGGTAAGCGTGCACGATATGATGATGTTTATGCGCGATCATCTTGAAGGCACCGAACTGGATATGAGCCTCGACGTTGGCGCAGAACCCTTTGGCTGCCCGTACCGCTGGCGCCCGATGAACTGGAAAGTGGACGGACAGCCCTACCTCCATGAAAGGGCCACTGCCACCCAACAAACCGGATTCTCCTTTGTGGCACAATCACGCGGATGGCTTCCCAGGGAGATCGGCGGCATCTTCTGGTTTGGGGTGGATGATGCCTCAAGCTGTGTTTACACCCCTATGTATGCTTCTATGACCAAAATTCCTGAAACCTGGGCCGTGGGCAATGGTGCTATGATGGAATGGTCGGACAACGCTGCCTTCTGGATATTTAACCAGATCAGCAATCTCGCCTATACCCGGTACAATCTCATCCATCCGGAAATTGCTGAAAAACAGCTGAAAGATGAAACTGCTTTCATCGAACAGATTGCTCTCAACGACAAACTTTGGAAAAACCTCTCTCCGAAAAAAATGGTTGCATCGGCCACCAGCTACTCTGTAACCAATGGCAACAATACCGCGTACG
>CAZJZF010000149.1:0-6323 GCA_964550385.1 uncultured Lentimicrobiaceae bacterium
CAGTAAAGATTGGGGCCAAAGCCACTTTTGATGCTGCCACAAGACTGCTGACGGTGAAAGTTGACCTGTTTTATACATCTGCAGAAACCACCCAGAACAACATCAATGTGGCACTGCTGCAAAATGGAATCATCGGCAAACAATCGAATGGCGGTGATACATACGTGCACAACCATATGCTCAGGAGTTTTATCACCGGCCAGTGGGGCGACCCGGTACCCACAGCAAGTACTGCCTCAGGAAGCAAATACTCAAAAACTTTCACATATACCGTTCCCAATGATATCAACGGTGCCACAATTCCTCCCGGCGGCGGTGTGATTGACATGAGTAAATGTGATATTGCAGTATATGTAGCTAGAGGACAAGTAGAAATCCTGAACGGGATTATGTTTAAAGCCCTGTAAATTGTTGATCGTTATTTTACATGTATAGAGTTGAAAAACAAATGATTTTTTAAAGATCAATCTTTGTTAATCAATCTTTTTAGGGATGGCTTTCTGGTACAGTTCCATGGAAGCCATCTTTTTTTTACTCTAAGCCTCTGTCGTCAATAAGTATTTGAATTTAATGCCGATACAGGCAGCCCTTGTTCCATTTGGTAAACGACAGCGACAAACCTTACATTTTTTAATGTGATTCCTGAGTCCGGCCGATATATACAGACAACCTTATAATCAACATTTGATGCCTCGGTTACCAGCAGTTTTCCCCATTCATCACCAGATGATACCTCACCTCTGAGGACAAGATTATGCTGATGACTGTTACCAGAGGAACTCCCGGCCTGGGTGGCTTTTTTACCATTTTCAACAGCGTATACGGCAAGATTTATCGGACCCGGTATAGAAGTATAAAATCTGGTTTTGACATACAGCGTGCAAATGCCATCCTGATATTTTGCACCCATACCAATTGCACATACAGGGCTGGTTTCTGCACAGCGCTGTTTTATAGCATCCTCCCATCTTGAAGGTTGCAGATTAAAAGTATTGTTGAATTCAACCCAAAGATTAGGCGTACCCAGAATTCCAAACCCATCCCTGATTTTTTCCGCCATGAGACAATACAAAGAGTCGTCGGGTGAATAATGTAATGCCAGGCCATTTATTCTGGATGAGTCAATTCCATTTTCCCCCTCAAAGGCTCCATCAAAAGTGGGGATACCCCAAATGCCACAAGAGGAGCACCAGGTAGCTGTAGTCATAGCTACGAAGGCTTCCTGTTTCCTGGTAACAGTAATACCCAGGAACGGATCCTCAGTCACGATATCATTCTTTTTGCAGGCATACATACTAAGCAGAAAAAGCAGGGAAGGTACTATAGTGGCAAATCCACAAAGGCATCGAAACAAACCGTTATAATCTCTTTTTTTCATTTCACAAAAGCATAAGTATTACCTTATACTACTTAAGACAATATTGGTTTCATTTTTTTAAATCAGCCACCAAACATCCCAAATGAAGAGGTGCCAATAAAGTAATACAGGCGTTTTTTTTGTACTTTTGCAGATTAATTCATAAGCATATGGCAGGCAGGAAGCCGGCAAAACCACAGGGCAATTCCTACAGATCGAACCCGAAATCAGGAAGCAAAGCTCCTTCAAAAAAGAGGGAGACATCCTGGCATATAAGCCTTGCTGACTTTTTTAGAAACAAAAAGGTGCATATGGTGTTTGGGTTATTCCTTCTGCTTTTCTCCCTGTACCTGCTGGTTGCCTTTTCCTCTTTTCTGGCAAACTGGTTCTCAGGATCGGCTGACGACCTGACAGGAATATCTTTCTGGAGGGTTCTTACAGATCCGGAGGTGCATATTGTGAATCTTACCGGCAGACTGGGTGCCTGGTTTTCGTGGCTGTTTGTAAAGAAGTGGTTCGGACTTGGGAGCTATCTGTTTGTTCTGGTCTTTTTTACCATTGGAATGAGGATCTTTTTAAAATACCAGCTGATCCCCTGGCTTACCCTTGCCAAGCATGCTTTCTTCTGGCTGCTTAGCCTTTCTGTGGTCTCCGGATTTTTGTTCTCAAACCCTGTGCGCGACACATCCCTCCTGGGTGGTGCTTTTGGCGCTGCCTCCGCCGAATGGCTTTCGGGAGTGCTTGGACGGATTGGTGCAGGAGTATTCCTGTTCGGTTCGCTGACGGCCTATTTCATCTGGGTTTTTGATCTGTGGGACAAACTGGTGCGTGGGTTCGACAAACAACGGGAATCGCTGGCAGAACAAATGGCCAGAACCCGGAAAAGCGGCAATGTGCCGGGTGATGATCCTTACAATACGCAGGAATATTATGTTGGTGATGAAGATTCCGACTTTTCGGGAACTGCTGATCAGGAGGATGATGATGATTTGGAAGAGGATTCCTCAATGCCCTTGTTTATCACCGGACAAGACGAGCCGGAAGAAGAGATGCGGGATGCTGACAATGATGACCTTACCGATGATATTGATTTCACTGTAGTAAGGCCTGCCGATGAGCAGACGGAAGATGTTTTGCCGGTTCCCGGTCCGCATGTCAATGCTGAGGACCGTGAGCATTATGACCTGGAGACGCTGTACAATCCCAAACTTGACCTGCGCGATTATAAGTTTCCGCCGATTGAGTTGCTGGACCTCCACGGAACCAATACCATTACCGTTGAAAAAGCGGAGCTGGAATCGAACAAGAACCGCATCATTCAGACGCTGAAGAACTATCAGATCGATATAGACAGAATTAAAGCCACTATAGGACCCACGGTAACCCTGTACGAAATTGTGCCGGCTCCCGGGGTGCGTATCAGCAAGATCAAAAATCTTGAAGACGACATTGCCCTGAGCCTTTCGGCCTTGGGAATCCGTATCATTGCACCTATCCCCGGAAAAGGTACTATCGGGATCGAAGTCCCCAATCTCAACCCGGAGATTGTGTCGATGCGCACCATCCTCAGCTCTGAAAAGTTCAGGCAAAACAAGTTCGAGCTACCCATTGGCCTTGGAAAAACCATTGCCAACGAAACGTATGTAGCCGACCTGACTAAAATGCCCCACCTGCTCATTGCCGGTGCAACCGGGCAGGGGAAATCCGTAGGTCTCAACGCCATCATCACCTCACTTCTGTACACCAAACACCCGGCAGAGCTGAAGTTTGTGCTGGTTGATCCCAAAAAAGTGGAACTCTCGCTGTTTTCCCGCATCCAGAGGCATTTTCTGGCAAAACTTCCCGATACCGACGAGGCCATCATCACCGACAACAGGGTGGTGGTCAGAACCCTGAATTCGCTTTGCCTCGAGATGGATAACCGGTACAATATGCTCAAACTCGGTGCAGTGAGAAACATTGGGGAGTACAACAGCAAGTTCATCTCGCGGCAGCTCAACCCGCTGGAAGGGCACCGTTTTATGCCCTATATCGTGCTGATCGTGGATGAGTTTGCTGATCTGATCATGACCTCCGGCAAAGAGATCGAAGGGCCTATTGCCCGGCTGGCGCAGCTGGCGCGTGCTGTGGGAATCCATCTGGTGATTGCCACCCAACGCCCCTCCGTCAACATCATTACCGGCACCATCAAAGCCAATTTCCCGGCCCGCATTGCATTCAGGGTAACTGCCAAGGTCGATTCACGTACCATCCTCGATAGTGGCGGCGCTGAACAGCTTGTGGGCAGAGGCGACATGCTGCTCTATACCGGCAGCGACCTTACACGGTTGCAGTGTGCCTTCCTCGACATCCCGGAAGTGGAAAAGATTACAGACTATATCGGCAGCCAGCGGGGTTATCCTGAGGCATACGACCTTCCCGAATTCCGGGATGAGAACGACGAAGAGCCCATCGATTTCAACCCTGATGAAAGGGATGACCTCTTTGAAGAGGCGGCCCGATTGATCGTAAGGCACCAGCATGGAAGCACTTCCCTGATCCAGCGCAAGATGAAGCTTGGGTATAACCGGGCCGGAAGGCTGATGGATCAGCTCGAGGCAGCAGGTGTTGTGGGAGCCTTTGAAGGAAGCAAAGCCCGGGAAGTTCTTTTCCAGGATGAATATGCTCTGGAACAGTATTTGAAAAGTTATCTGCATTCCGTGAAAAACGGGAAAAACTGATGTCCAATTAAAAATAATATACTATGAAACGTGTTGCCTGGCTGATCGGATTGAGTATGCTGCTGTCATTTGCCTATGTCCCTGAGAAGGTCACTGACAAGAAAGCCAAAGAAATACTGGATGCCACCAGCAAGAAAATCCAGTCGTTCAAAACCATTAAAATCGATTTCTCCATTACTGAGTCCGCTGAGAAGAAAGAGGATGTGACGCGCAAGGGGAGGGTCTGGCTGAAGGGGAATAAGTACAATTTAAGATTCGCCGGACAAGAGGTGTATTGTGACGGAAAAACCAAATGGACCTATATCAAGGATGCAGAAGAGGTTCATATCACCAATGTAAAGGAGGATGAGGATGAACTGGCAAATCCCATAAAGCTCCTTAAAAACTACCAGCACCGTTTCACGGCCCGGTGGATCAAGGAGGAAACTCTAAAAGGTAAAAAAACGAATCTGGTAGACCTGTATCCAAAGAAAATCAAGGGATACCATCGGGTTAGACTGCGTATATCCCAAAGTGATTACCAGATTCTGAACACCACCATCTATCAGGTGAACAATGCTTCCCAAACCATTGATGTGGATAAATTTGCGACCAACGAAGCCATCGGTGATGAGCAGTTCATCTGGGATTCAAAGAAACATCCGGGTGTTGAGGTAATCGACCTCAGAAAGAAGAAGTAAAGGATTATTTGGCTTGTTTAACGGGCTCTAAGGTGTAATCGTTGTACCTGAATAGGTTCAGATAAATATTTTCATAACCTTTCCCATTTGCCTGCTTCCATCTGAACCCGGTTGAAATTGGATTGTAACTGATCTGGGGCAGGCAATTCTCGAAGTCGAGGCCGTATTCATACAATGCCTTGAAAAAATAGAGCGCTACATCGTATCCCAGAAAACCATAGTTGTTTTCCTCCGGCTCACCTTTATACCGATTGCGGTATTCATGAAGGAAAGCTATGGTATTGGGGTTTTCGTAATCCACAAACGTATTGGAAAACAGGTGCAGTTTTACTGCCATCAGGTCAGCCAGATCGAACGTGCGGTAATCTTTCCATTCAGGCAGGCCAAACATGATGATATTGAAGGATTTGGTAAGCTTTGCCATACCTGCTACGTAATTCGAAACAGAAGTTTCTCCCGTAACCAGGTTAACAATAATATTGGTACGGGTAGCATCCAGATGGGTTGACACTCCTGTCATCCCCCTTTCAGTATATACTACTTCGGAGAATTGCGGTTTTTTATTCTGATTCACTGCATATGCTTCCAGATTGGATCTGAAGGTTCGTGAAAGCGCTTTATCCTCCTCGTTATTCGCTATCACAAATATTACATTGGGATCAGGGTAGGTTTTTGCGATATGCCGGGCCAGCTCGGCCATTTTTGAATCGGATGCAGCATTCAGCTGAAACAGATTGCTGTGCTGTTCCAGAAGCCTGGTATTGCGGGCAAAAGGGCTCACCATGCGAATGTTGTATCTGGCAGCATAGGCTGCCACCATGTTGTATTCCGGAAGAAAAAATGGCCCGATGATAAGATCCATAAATTCCATTTCGGGTTTTGCCAGCAGTTTTTTTACCTGCATGGTATCATTCCCCGTATCATACACATAAAGGTCAACAGACAATCCGGCTCTTTTCATCGAGTCGGCAGCCATCATCACCCCTTGATAGAATTCGATAAAACTGAAGGATTTAAAGTAGGGCTTCCGGATCAGTTCGTCTGAAACCTGTGGAATGGTAATCCTGTCTATCTCATCCAGGTACAGAGGGATGAACAGAGCCACCTTGTACTTGCTTTTAAAACGGCTGTTTTCACAACCCTGTGGCCTGACAGCAGATACAGGCTCGTCTTTTTTCCCGGCAGAAGGTGCCAATACATAAATATAGTAACCGGTTTTAAGGCCATCCTTCAATTCGGGATTCAATTCCATGATCTGTTCCACAGTGGTGTTGTACCGTCTGGCCAGACCCCAAAGGGTTTCTTTATCCTGAATCCTGTGCAAAACGGTGTCATATCTTAATGCACCGGTGGTTGGCCTGGGTACCTCCACAGGTTTTGCTGACTTTACCTTGATGATGATTTTCAAATCCTGACCCTTTCTCAAGGGTTTATCCTTCAACTCCGGGTTCCAGGCAATTATGCTGTCGGGAGAAGTCTTGTATTGCTGGGCAATGCAAAACATGGATTCATTCCTTAGTACTTCATGAACGAGGATGAAGTATATTACAATGTGAATTACAGAAA
>CAZJZF010000150.1:0-6281 GCA_964550385.1 uncultured Lentimicrobiaceae bacterium
GTGGCATTGGAGGGACAGTAGTTCGGAATAAGATTCTGAACCGTTTTGTATGCAGTATCATTCAGATAGGTGATATCTGCGGTAAGCTCTGTCCATGCCTTCAGTTGGTAGGTAACCCCTGTTTGTCCCAGATTGGCCTTGGCAACAAAGGTATAAGTCGCGGAGTCCCCGGCGGCAACCGGACCGGCCAGGGTTTCGGTAACCGTTGGCAGGTTGTCGACTTTAAAGCTAACCGGAATATTGCTTTGGGATGCCGTTCCATAGTTTCTTACCTTGATCTGAACTGTTTCCTGAGAAGTAAGGTTTACAGCAGTATTGGGCTGAACAATATCATACACTCCCATATCAGCAGCAGATGGATTTGACACCGTAACATACAGGGGCACCCTGTTGCTTGTACAGCCGGTGGCTGCGAGTTCCAATTTCATGTTGGGCCTGTTTGCAAGGGTGGTTGCGGTACCGGGAGCAGAGCAAACCGTAGCATTATCGGCATTATATCGGGCCACCGTGTTGGTGGGGGTTGTTGAATAATAGATGCTGGCATTTCCACTGGTAACATAACCGCCATTGTTGAAGCACACTTCAATCACGATGTTCTGAACACCATCCCAGGCAAATGGTAACTGAAAAATATGCGTGTTCCAGCCTGGAACAGGCTGATAGGAAGGTACCGAATAAACCGTAGTAAAGTTGCCGGTGACCCAACCCGTCATGGTGGATGCTGTAGTATGGGTAATTTTAATATAGAAATTGGTAAGTCCCGGGCAGGAGTTCACATTGGCTACATCGAAGGCAAGCTGGGTAATGGGTGCTGCATTGGCTCCCAGAGCGGTAAGTTCTGCAGCAGTAATGAGGTATTGCTCCTTGTTCCCCCAGTAATAGTTGCCGTAAGGTGTTGGCCAGCCGGTATTGGTGTTGGTAAGGGTTCCGGTACCGAGCGTTAGTGAGGCAGCCTGAGCACCCCCTGATGCAGCAAGCCAGAATGTATCGGAAGCGTACATCGGCGGGGTGGTGTAGGTTGATCCGTCATGGAGCTTTGTACCTCCGGTCAGGGAATCCCACCACTGAATAATGCTGCCGGGAGCTGTTGAAGCAGTAAGGGTAGCCGGAGAAGCATAAGGAACCGTGGCATGAACCGGCACAGGAGGCGGTGGAGTAAAGAACGATTTTACCTGCGTGGTTGCAGAGTCGTTATATTTCACGTTATCACCGGTCAGATTTACCCATGCTTTGATGTTGAAAATGCTGTCTGCTGTTGTAACAGCAAGATTAACAGGGGTATTAAACGTGAAAAGAATTGAGTCATTAACTGGTATGGAGGTGGTCACTGCCTGCATTACAACCGTTGAGATTCCGTTCACCTGATAGGAAGCGGTAATATTTCCATTGATAGCCTGAGCCCCCAGATTTTTGATCCGGATTTTCACAGTATCGGTGGTGAGTGCGCAACCGCTGTTCATAGGAGTAATGCGCGTCAGCTGGGCATCGAATTGCGGTATCCCAAAGAAACTTATGCAGGCCTGATCGTTAAAGGTATTGGTGTCCCCTTGCATGCTGGTATAAGCGCAAAAGGTTATGGTACCAGCCGGTGAAATAAAAGATGGAAGAGTTACGGTATCGCAACCATACTGTGCCAATGCTCCTGTATAGGTGAAGTTCACCGGAGCCCCGTTATTAACCGTATAGGAAATCGGCACTGAGAACAGGGTATCTGTTCCATAATTGCAAAGGATTACCTTCGGAATAATCACATCAAACTCGTTGGTGGTAGAACCCGGAACCACAATGGTGGAAATACCGGCATCCACACCCAGAAGAGCTACTTCATCGGCTCCGATCGTAGGCATCTGTCCACGTGTCTCTCCGTCGATATCATCGGGTACTAGCGCAATAAATTGTCCCTTGGTTGAAAGATTGGTGCTCACCAGGTGCAGGTCGGTATTGGAAACAAAGGGCGGGTTGATACTCTGTCCCTGAGCCTCCATACCGCTGGCAGCCTGCAAAGCAGCCAGATTCGTACGGTTGGCAGCATTGTAGTATACAAAGTTGGTTCCTGTGGTGAAATAGTTGTTGTAATTCAGGCTTGCTATACCAGTGATATTTCCAAAGTATACAGCATATCCGCCATTGTTCATGATAAAATTGTTGTTGCGTATGTTGGCCGATGAGCCTCCATAATAAGTTAAAGCTCTTCCGGAGGTGGAACTGGTATTCAGCAATCTTATCGTATTGAAGTATACATCAATATTATTGCTGTAATTCAGATACATACCATATCCATAACTGCTTGTGAGGTTTCCGGGTACTGAAATCATATTATTTGATAAAAGAACCCTTCCGGCTGCAGTACCGCTGCAGTAACTTGCATAAAGGCCGTAGAAATAACTGGTATTGTTGCCGATAATGGTGTTCTTGGAAATATTGGTGCTAAAACCGCAGTAGTAGGCGTAAATTCCGTATGAATACGAAGTTGTAGTGGAGGAATTCATGATATTGCCCACTACGGTTACAGAATCATTGTAATAGAGATACAATCCGTAGTAGGTAAAACCTGTGATTGTATTGTTTCTGAACTCCCAGCCTTTGGGTTTAACGGAAGAGCTTCCATACACATAGGCCATATAGGCTCCCTGGATCACATTGCAGTTAGTAAACGTGTTGTAGTGGTTCTGGCCTGTATTCGAGAATACCAGGGCAAAGTTGGTGCTTTGTGTTGAGTTGGTTACCCCCTCGAGAATACAGTTTTCGAAACGGTTATAGCTGGCTCCTCCGTCGAATTCCATGATTCGTCCGAAAGATGCACTCCCGGAAACAGAAAGTTTCATCTGCTTGAAAGTGAAGTAAGAAGCGCCGCCGATGAACTTCATTGCCCATGCTGCTGCACTGCTCAGAGTGAACCTGAGTGTTACCGAGCTGCTGTCGCCGTTCATACTCTGGAAAGTGATACGGGCATTGGGGCCAGCACCCGGAACTACATTCCAGAACATCCTTTCGTTATATATTCCGGTATCCACCAGGAAGGTTACAGGGCCACAAACCCCTGCAGCCACCAAAGCATTGCGGGCAGCCGTAAAAGTTGGGAAGTCGTAGGTGATTCCGGGTGTCTGTCCAATGGTAAAGGTACCCTGCATACAGGCGCTGAAACTGATGGTGGCGGTGTCGTTATTGTTAAACAAATCAACGCTGTTGTTGGGAAGGGTGGTCCATGCTTTCATGGTAACGAGCCCCCCTTGCAGGTTGAAAGAATCCACATCCACGACCTGGGAAGCGCCGTGCGGAAGATTACCAGTCCAGCTAAGAGTGTCCTGGGTAGTCCCATTTATGGAATAGGGAATCATGACACTGGTAAGGTTAGCGGCACCATAATTCTTCAGGGTCACTTTCAGGGCATGGTTCATCCCTGAAGGAACATTTCCGGCAGGATTAATGATCGAGGAGATTCCTGCATCATCCTGAGGGAACCCGATAATATTTACGGTTACCGGAACCCGGGGACTTACGCATTGTAATCCCTGGGTGGTTTTTGCACCCACATAGTAAATGGTAGTGTCGTACAACTGAGGGGTGGTGAACCACATTCCGGTATAAAGCGGAGTGGTTGAAACGGCAGTGGCATACCACACAAGGGTGTCGCTTGAAGAAGCGGTGATGGTAGGGGTAGTTGCATAGTTTGCCGTATAGGGTGCCGGAGCCACTGGTGCAGCAGGCTGATAACCTGAAACGATGGTTTTTGATACGGTATCGTTCAGATTGAACGAATCGAGAGAATAGCTGGTCCATGCCTTAATCTGCATCACCTGGTCTATGGTGGCAACACCTACGCTCAGGTCGGCTTTGGTGGCAAAGCTGAAATCTTTAAATCCTCCGGCCACAATGGTGTCGGTGATGTTTTCGGTTACCACCGGGCCGTTGTTGATCTGATAACTGGCTGAAAATCCTCCATTGGCATCGTTGCTTCCAACGTTTCTGATTTTGAAAATGATGGTCTCCTGGGTGCCATAACCACAACCGGTAAGAGGTGGCTGGATGATGGAATTGGCCTCCAGATCGAACGGTGATGGGGTAAATTCATCCGCTCCGATATCGGGGTTGGTCAAACTCCTGGGTTCTCCGTCAATATCGATGGTTACATTGGCCAAAGGCTTGGCAATTCCGTTCAGGGCACCCAGGTTGGTATGAAGATCGGTATTGGACACAAAATAAGGATTCACCGAAATGGAGTTGGAGTCCTTCTGCATGGCAGCTGCCAGAGCTGCCTGACTGGTAAATTGCTGCAGGGATCCGGGATAATAGGCATAACGGTTGGTGGTGGAAAAGAAGTTGTTGAAATCGGAATAGGATACTGCGGTACCTTCATTAAAGCAGGGGAAGTTATTGGACACCACATTGTTGTTGATGATCTCAATGTTGGTACACTGGGTGGTGGCATTGATCCCGCGGGTATCGTTGTGTTGGTTGCCAGTATTCACCAGCAACGAATTATGAGCTACACGAAGGTAATACACATTCGGATAAAGCCTTATGCCGTAACAGTTGGTTGAAGAAGCAGTCCCTTCAAGGGTGATGAAATTGTTGGCGATTAATCCCCAGTTGGTATTCGTAGAGGTTGCGTTCCCGATATCAACACCTCTTGTATTGGTATAATTGGCAATGTATATTGAATTACGAGTAATTCTGTAAGCATTGTCGCAATAACTAAGTGAAACACCATGTATTTCGGTGATGGCAGAAGATGTAACAATTACGTTGGAATCAATGACTGGGGCATTGGCATATTCAACCCTGATGCCGCGCTGGGAAAACTGCTGAATCACATTGCCATAAATATGCACGCTATCGAGACGAAGGGTTGAAGAACTCCCTTTCATCAGGATACCCATGGATCCTTTAAAGAATCTGTTCTTTTTAACAGTATTCAGTTTGCTGTTATAATCTTCATTCCTGAACAGTGCCAGATCGGTGGTGCTGCCACTGGCAACGCCCAGGAACAAACACCCTTCGAAGGTATTGTACCGCGAACTATTGGTAATCACAACAGCATTACCGTAAGTTAGATGTTTCGGTGCAAACGTGATACTTTTGAAGGTGACATGCTGGGCACCATTCAGTCGTACCACCCAATTGTTGGCAGTACCAGTTGCTGAGTCGGTGAGTACTGCTGAAGTATCATTGTTTAAAGATCTGAAAGTAATGGTATTTACGGCAGAGGCTCCCTGAATGTTGTTGATGGTAATTCTTCCTGTATAGGTTCCGGGGTTAATATCGAAAACGGTTGGTCCGCAAACTCCATAGGTATTCAGGGCGGTTACCGCATCAATTGGGGTATTGAAATCGGCACCGGAACCACCGATGGTATAGTTTCCTGAAAAAGATGTTTTGAAGTTGTTGATTTGCAGTGTATCGTTGGCTGCATTGCCATCGGTGTTGCCGTTGGGAGCTGATGTCCAGTATTTCAGGATATAAGTTCCGCTGCTGAGGAAGTTGTATATCCCCAGTCCGATCGTTACCTCACCTAGCGATGCAAGAGATCCCACATAGTTATATTGCGGTTGTGCAACCCCATCTACACTCCAGTGGATGGTTACCGAATTAAGGGTATTGCTGCCAAAGTTTTTTAACTTCACCCCCACATTGGAAATTCCGGGGCAAAGGGTAAGTGGCGACATCGTTGTAATACCGGCATCATCGATGTACAGCACAAATTCATCACATCCCATATCGGGATTGGTGGCATGCCGGGGTTGTCCGTCGATGTCGGTGGTAATATTGGTAATGGGGGTACCAAGCCCTTTCATGGCGAAGTTGGTAAAGTGGGGGTCGGTTGTACCGGCAAACACCGGATTAATGGCAATGGAATTATTGTTCTGTCCTGAAGCCGATTTGATAGTGGCCAGGTTAGTGGCACTTGTGCCCCAAAAATAGGCCCAGTTTCCGGTACTTGTTGTATAAAAATTATTGTAATCAATCACCAGTCCGGTGGGGTTGGCGGTAAAGTAGAGCAGTTGGCCGGTCGACTGGATTACGTTGTTTACGAAGGTTATATTTTGGTTGGCACCATAGTAGTTGTTAAAGTTAACGGTTCGGTTGGTTGCATTCCCTACAAAAGTGTTGTAATAGAATTTGATATTGTTAACCGCACCGCCACCGTCAAACACATAACTGGAAGTAGAAGATCCATAGAAATAGTTGTTGTACACCAGAGCTTCCTGACCTGCAGCAGCACCTCCGTATACCCAGCCTTCCCACACCCTTGCGCCTGCCATATTAATCAGGGTGTTATT
>CAZJZF010000151.1:0-6274 GCA_964550385.1 uncultured Lentimicrobiaceae bacterium
GGCCGCCTCTGCTATTAAAATAATAAAATTCAGGTTGTTACCGATGCAACCAGCCTTCTAAACGACTAAACATATAAACAACTCAACAGTCTCAATATTCTCAACTATTCACGGGAGGGAGCAATGTTCACAAAAAGTGATGGGTTAACCCACCGGGTAATCGCATGTCTCCACAACTGCATTGGGGGTTTCTCAAAAAATCCCTAATTTTACCGTTCAGAAACAGATCGATATTCCAAAGGCACCATCGGTTCCAACTTAAAACCATCAGATTAAACTAAAGATATATTAAGAACAAAATAAAGGCACTGAGTTCTGATAAACAGTTCATTAAATGAGAATACTATTCATGCACCTCTGTTTTGTAATGTTGATAACAAGTCAGTTGTCAAATGCCCAGGTCCCTGAATCACCTGTGAAAGACTATGCTGCACTGGTCAACCCTTTCATTGGCACTGGTTCTGTTGATAGTCTGAGCTTGTCCGGAAGCAACTTCCCAGGTGCCTGTTTTCCATTCGGGATGGCGCAGCTGAGTCCTGATACGCGCGAGTACCCCGATGATCCCTGCAGCGGCTATGATTACAACGATCCCACCATTCTGGGGTTCAGCCACACACATCTGAGTGGTACCGGCTGTCCCGACCTTTATGACTTTTTGTTTATGCCCTATGGTGGCGATATCCAATGGAGCGCCGGCAGCGATGACGGCAAAACGCCAGGCTTTCGCTCCACCTACCGCCATGAAAACGAAAAGGCATCTCCCGGTTATTACAGCGTGGTACTCGATGACTACAATATCAAAGCGGAGCTTACCGCAACAGAACACTGTGGTATGCACCGATACACTTTTGGAACCAATCAGCCCCATCATTTCATGATTGATTTGGACCACAGCCTCGTGAGAACCAGCCCATACCGCTATGTGAAGATCATCAATGCCCAGGTTCGGATTGTCAACGACAGCACCATCGAAGGATTCAGGATTATCTCGGGCTGGGCAAAGCTCCGGAAAGTGTATTTCAGGGCTGAGTTCTCCAGACCCTTTTCCTCCAGTCATGTGAAGGCGGGAAAGAATGTGTACCATAATGTTAACATTGCCAACCATGCCGATCTGAAGCTCATCCTGAACTTCGACCGGAATGATCAACCCTTGCTGGTGAAAGTGGGATTGTCATCGGTATCGGCAGAAGGAGCCCTGAAAAACCTGCAGGCTGAAATGGCAGGTCTTGGCTTTGATGAGGTACAAGCCAGCGCCAGATCTGCCTGGAACCGGGAATTATCCTGCATCGACATGGAGGGAACCGAAACCCAAAAACGGATCTTCTATACCGGTTTGTACCATCTTTTTATCCAGCCCAACAACATTGCTGATGTGGATGGATCGTATCTGACCACCGATTTTGAAAAGAAAATCGCTCCTGACGGAAAGCATTACAGCACCTTCTCGCTGTGGGACACCTACCGCACTGCCCATCCGCTGTATACCATTGTGCAGCAGAAGCGCACAGCTGCCTTCATCAACTCCATGCTTCGCCAATATGACACCTACGGGTACCTGCCCATTTGGCAGTTATGGGGATACGAAACCTATACCATGATTGGCAATCATGCCATTCCGGTGATAGTGGATGCTTTTTTCAAGGGAATCGAAGGGGTTGATTATCGAAAAGCCTACGAAGCCATCAGAGCCACCTCGCTCACGTCGCACCGGAATGCCCCGGTAGAGCTGCTGGAAAAGTATGGGTATTTCCCCGAGGATCTTCAAAGCCAGTCGGTATCCATCACCCTCGAAATCGCTTTCAACGACTGGTGTGTGGCGGCCATGGCACTGAAGATGGGCAATGTATCTGATTATATCGATTTTACCCGAAGGGCAGATGCTTATAATCATCTGTTTGATCCAGCCATTGGTTTTTTCAGAGCGAAAAACAGTGACGGGAAATGGGTTGAGCCCTTCAATCCTCTGGTATACGGAGGCAATGGCGGGTATCCGTTCACCGAAGGGAATGCCTGGCAATATCTGTGGTATGTACCTCAGGATGTGCCCGCTTTTATGGCATTGTTTGGTGGCGAGAAGCCGTTCAGGCAGAAACTCGACACCTTTTTTACCCTCGAGGCCAGACCCGATGATGTGAATGGCAATGCGAGTGGTTTTATCGGTCAGTATGCCCATGGCAATGAACCCAGCCATCATATTGCGTATCTGTATGATTTTACTGCTGAGCCCTGGAAGGCGCAGCAGTATTGTGCCCGGATCATGAAGGAGCTTTACAACGATAGTCCATCGGGTTATTCGGGTAACGAAGACTGCGGGCAGATGTCGGCCTGGTACATCTTCAGCGCCATGGGGTTTTACCCGGTTAATCCGGCCAATGGCTTGTACCACTTTGGTTCTCCGCAGGTTACAAAAGCTGTCATCCATCTCGAGAGTGGCAAACAATTCAGCATAACAACCGTCAACGGTGGGGATGATCGAATCTATATACAGAAGATTACCCTCAACGGTGTGGAATACCGCAAAAACTATATCACCCATCAGGATATCATGTCTGGGGGTGTGTTAGAATTCACCATGGGTCCAAAGCCCAACAAAAAGATGGCTGATTTCGAAAAAACGAATTTCGATAAAACTCCATCCTTGAAAATCAATTCTATAAATGAAAAAAATCCTCATCATTAACGGCCCCAATCTGAATCTGACAGGTCGGCGGGAAGTTGAACATTACGGCACCGGCACCCTTCCAACAGCCGATGAATTAGTGGCTGCAATTGATCCTTCAGGTTCAATGCTAAAAGTAGAGGTTTTTACTTCTAACCACGAAGGTGAGATGATAGACGCCATTCACAGGGCTATGGATCAGGCTTTTATGGGAATTGTCATCAACCCCGGAGCCTTTACCCACACCAGTGTTGCCATTGCCGATGCATTGCGAGCCTGTGGCATTCCGGCTGTAGAGGTACATTTGTCGCATATTTATGCCCGCGAAGAATTTCGCAGGCACAACCTAATTGCATCAGCATGCAAAGGGAGCATCAGCGGCCTGGGCATTGAGGGTTACCGCCTGGCGGTGGCGTATCTGATGTTGCAGCAATCATGAAAAGGCTAATTTTACAGTCTCAATCATTATCACTCTTATGGAAGTAACAAGAACCTTTGACCTGCTTGAACGGTACAGGCAGCATTTTATGCGCGATGAGATCCTGGCGGTGAAACTTCAGCGTAAATGGTTCAGCTACAGCACGCAGCAATACCTTGATTATTCCTATCATGTGGCGTATGCGTTACTGGAAATGGGATTTAAAAAAGGGGATAAAATCGCTACCATCTCGGGTAACCGTCCCGAATGGAACTTTGTGGATATGGGCATGGCGATGGCCGGGGTGGTGCACGTTCCCCTGTATACTTCCCTTTCGCAGGATGAGTACGACTACATTCTCAGACACTCCGATGCCCGGATGGTATTTATCGGCGACAGCACCCTCCTGAAAAAAATTGCTCCGGTAACCGAAAAGATCCGGGAGGTGGAATGGGTTTACACATTCGATCGGATAGAAGGAGCGAAACACTGGACTGAGCTGGCAGAACTGGGCAAATCCAAAGCCCCGCAATGGACAGAGGCTTTGGAAAAGATCAAAGGATCCATCCTGCCTGATGATTTTGCAACACTCATTTACACATCGGGTACTACCGGAAGCTCCAAGGGGGTGATGCTGTCGCATAAAAACCTGGTGGGAAATTTTCTGGCTGCGGCTAAAATCTTCGGATTAGGGCCGGATCACCGGTATATGAACATTTTACCGCTATGCCATGTGGGGGGGCGGATGGGCAACTATCAGACCCAATACAGCGGAAGCGCCATCTATTACCCTGAGAATATGGGCACCATCGCTGCCGATATGAAAGAAATCAGGCCACATGGATTTGACGCTGTCCCAAGAATTCTGGAAAAAATCTTCGATACGATCCTTTGCAAAGGAAGAAAACTGAAAGGGATTAAGAAGAGCATCTTTTTCTGGGCAGTGAATCTTGGACTGCATTACAAAACCCCTGATGAAAGCACCTGGTTTTACCGATTCAGACTCAGGCTTGCCGATAAACTCATCTTCTCGAAGTGGCGCGAAGCCATTGGAGGCTGTATTGAGTTGGTGGGGTGTGGCGGTGCTGCTCTTCCGCCCCGTATCGAACGGGTTTTCTGGGCCGCAGGCATCAAAGTGTTGAATATGTACGGCCTCACGGAAACCTCACCCGTAATCACCATCAACCGGAAAGAGAAACCTGAACTTAAACTTGGTACAGTAGGCACTGTTATCCAGGGTGTAGAAGTGAAGCTGGCTGCTGATGGAGAAATTCTGTGTCGCGGACACAATGTGATGCTGGGTTATTATAAAAACCCTGAAATGACAAAGAAGGCTTTCGACAGCGACGGTTGGTTCTGTACGGGAGATATCGGGGTGCTGGACGAAGGGAAATACCTCCGTGTGACCGACCGTAAAAAGGAAATCTTCAAACTCTCTTCCGGAAAATTTATCGTACCCCAGGTATTGGAAAACAAACTCAAGGAGTCATCATTCATCGAACATGCCATGGTGATTGGGGAGCACGAGAAATTTGCCAGCGCCCTCATCGCGCCAGACTATAACTGTCTGAGAGAGTGGTGTGCAGAAAACAGAATTGCTTTCGGCGGGCAGGAGGAACTTATCCGCGATGAGCAGTTGGTAAAGCTGATCAACCGTGAAGTAGCCAGGTTTAACAGGAATACATCGGAGTTCGAACAGATTAAAAGATTCCGGTTGGTCCCCGATACATGGTCAACCGAAACCGGCGAGCTTTCCCCAACCCTCAAACTGAAGCGCAGTTTCGTCACCTCCAAGTACCGCGTTCTCATCGACCAGATCTACCCGAAGCAGAACTGACAAAGCCCGTTTCCTGAAATTCCGGCACATCCGGGCAGGTGCTTCATACCCGTTCATCAGAATAAAACCATTATGGCATGAACACTACAAGTCAAGTTGATGATTATCAAATTTACAGGGTTCAGAATGGCCGTGAAAAGCAGGATTTTACCGACACTGCGCGGGTGTTGTACCGGAATGATCCGGTGTGGGTTTGTCCTCTCGACAAGGACATAGACGCCATTTTTGATCCGGCGATAAATGTTTATTTCGGACATGGCACTGCCGAAAGGTGGGTGCTGAAAACCAACGAAGGAAAACTGGCCGGCCGCATTGCTGCTTTCATAGACTACAACACGGCTCATTCAGAAAAGCAACCCACCGGCGGTGTGGGTTTTTTTGAGTGTGTAAACGACCAGATGGCTGCCAGCCTGCTTTTTGATACGGCCAAAGCATGGCTGGCAGAGCAGGGAATGGAAGCGATGGATGGCCCGATCAATTTCGGGGAGCGCGACAGCTACTGGGGCCTGCTGGTGGAGGGATTTACCCATCCCTCGTTCGAGATTGCGTACAATCCGCCCTATTATCAGCAATTATTTGAAAATTATGGCTTTAAGACCTACTTCAAACAGGAGGGGTTTCATCTGGATGTCACCAAACCGCTGCCGGAACGGTTTCTGAAAATTGCTGGCTGGGTGGCACAAAAACCCGGTTATGAGTTCCGGCATTTTACCTGGGAGGATGAGGAGAAATGTGTACACGATTTTGCCGAAGTGTTCAATATCGCATGGGCTACACTAATTAAGAATTTCAAACCGCTGCAACCGGAGTATATCAGGAAAACCCTGCAAAAAGCCAAAGTGATTCTGGAAGAGGAGTTTGTCTGGCTGGCTTATAAGGATGGTCGACCCATTGCCATATACCTGATGTATCCTGATGTAAACCAGATTCTTAAGCACCTCAATGGAAAGTTAACCCTGTGGAATAAGCTCAAATTCATCTATCTGAAGAAGAAAAAAACCATGACCCGCGCCCGGGGTGTGCTGATGGGGGTGATTCCTGAATTTCAGAACCTGGGCATCGAATCGGCCTTTATCCTGAAACTGGCTGAAGTGATGGCCCGAAAGAAGCACTATACCGAGATAGAGTTTTCGTGGGTAGGAGACTTTAACCCGAAGATGCGGAAAATCTTTATCTCGGTAGGGAGCATTCCCGCAAAACACTATATCACTTACCGTTACCTTTTTGATCCCAATGCTCCGTTTGAGCGCTATCCGATTCCCGATATCAAAGCATAAACTGAAAACAATATTTGAAAGATGAAGTATGATATTATTGTGATTGGAGGGGGTCTAGGAGGCCTCACTGCCGGAGCCAAACT
>CAZJZF010000152.1:0-6264 GCA_964550385.1 uncultured Lentimicrobiaceae bacterium
GTTTGGGGTTTATCCATAAGTATTCCGGAATGAGTTATGAAGAAGCCAATGCCGCCGGGTTGAGGTATGAAATACGCAAGGCCAAAGAGCAATCTTCAGGGGTAATTGGTGTGAATATTATGGTAGCAATGACCAATTATGCCGATCTGGTAAAAACTGCCATTGATGAAGAGGTTGATATTATCTTCAGCGGGGCAGGGTTGCCCATGGATATGCCATCTCATCTTACACCCAATTGCAAAACACGGCTGGTGCCTATTGTCTCTTCCGCCAGGGCAGCAAAGATCCTTTGCGACCGTTGGAAATTGTCTTACAATTATCTTCCCGATGCCATTGTGGTGGAGGGTCCCAAAGCAGGCGGACATCTGGGTTTTAAATATGAACAACTGGAGCAACCCGGATTCGCGCTCGAGCAATTGATCACCGAAGTGGTGAAGGAAGTAAGAAATTTCGAAGAGACCTACCAGTGTGAGATTCCGGTAATAGCTGCCGGAGGCATTTATACCGGAGAGGATATCCTCAAATTCTTCAGGCTGGGTGCCAAAGGAATACAGATGGGAAGCCGGTTTGTCACTACAAAGGAATGTGATGCTTCAGAAAAGTTCAAGGTGACCTATATCGATGCTTCTGAGGGAGATGTGGGAGTAATTCAAAGTCCTGTGGGTATGCCGGGCAGGGCTATCATTAACAATTTTGTCCGCAGTATGAAAGAGGGGCTGAGAAAGCCTGTCAAATGCCCGTTCCATTGTATCAGAACCTGCAACATCAGCACAACCCCCTATTGTATTGTATCTGCCCTTTTTAATGCTTACAAGGGCAACATGCAGGCTGGTTTTGCCTTTGCAGGCACCAATGCATACCGGGCCACCCACATCATTACGGTACAGGAACTGTTTGAAGAATTGAAACAGGGAGTGCTGGATGCACTGGCAGACCATAATCTTTCCAGATAGTCTCCAATAACCTTCCCCTCAACTTCCTCAACCTCCTAAACTTCCTAAACATAAAAAAAGGCGCTCCATTACAGAGCGCCTTTTATATATAACAGGTTTTACAGCAGTCGAACTACTTGGCTTTGGTCCAGGTTCCAACGCTATGGTCGAGTCCGCCGGATTGCCAATTTACTTTATATTTAATGGTAAGGGTAGTGCCACTTGGAGAAGTCATGCTTGTAGATTCACCTTCTATAGTGGCAGGTTCAGAGGCACCAATTACTTGCTGATTAGGAATGGTGAAATTGCCGAACTTGTCAAAGACTACATCAGCAGTAAAGTTAGCAAATCCACCGAAATTGGTGATGAGAAGTTTCATCACATTAGTACCGGAAGCAGCAGCAGTGGCTGAATAAACCCAGGCTGTATCAGGGTTGGTACCGGTGATTACTTCTTTTACATTCCATACGCCAGCATAGGTGGCCTGGTTAACGATTACATTTACAATCCTTTTAACCGATGCCTGATTCCCGGCATTGTCGGAAACACTGTAAGTTAACTCATAAGAACCGATTTTGGTAACATCAACGGTTCCGGTGGTGATGATCTGGGCGGTGATGTCACCATCTTTGTCATCGGTGGCGGTTGCACCCGGATCAGTAAAGCCGGCTGCGTCATTCAGAACGATTTCAATGGTATCAGCACCCGAAAGTGTGATGACCGGATTAACGAGGTCTTCTGTTTCACATGCACTGAAAATCATTAACATGGCTGCAACAGTTCCTAAAATCAAAGATAATTTTCTCATACATTTTGTGTTTAAAGTGGTTTGAAATTTTCCAGCTGCAAAGATATAACAAAAATATTTTCTTTCGGATGTTATTTGCATTGAATTTCGTTTTACTTTTGCCGCGTTAAATTTTAACCCAAAAGTAATCGATTATGAAAAAGGTTTTCTCAGTTCTCGTGGTTTTAGGTGTTGTCATCGCTATGGCAGCCTGTGGTAACAAAAAGGCAGAAGAAGAAGAAGCCCTGCGCATTCAGGATTCTATCGAACAGGCCCGCATCCAGGATTCAACTCTTCAGGCTGAAGCATTAATTGCTGAGCAGCAGAGGATCGCTGATTCTACCGAGCAGGCTCGTATCACTGATTCCATCGCAATGGCCGAAGCTGCAAAGACTCCTGCCAAGAAGACTACCGTGCAGAAGGTAAAAGAAGCTGCAAAAGCAGTTAAAGAAGAGCCTGCAACCAAGAAGCTCCGTGGTGGTGGTACCAGCAACTAATTGTTGGTAACACACGAAAAGGCTATCCATTGAAGGGTAGCCTTTTTTTTTGCATTGAAGATCGATTACCTTTGTGCCAATATTTATCAATGCGCACAATGAAATACACTTTCTTATTCAAACTCCTGCTTTTGATTTTCCTTGGCATGGGTTTTTTTGCGGAAGGCACTTTGTTTTCACAGAGTCGGGATGGATCCGGTAAAGTGGTCTACATTTTCGAAATACGGGAAGAGATTGCACCACCGATCTGGCTTAAAACCAAGAAAGCATTTGAAGAGGCTGAGGCATCCGGAGTCGATCTTCTGCTGATCCATATGAATACTTATGGGGGCATGGTGCAGTACGCCGACAGCATCAGTACAAGGATCATGAATTCTCCCATCCCGACGGCGGTATTTATTGATAACAACGCAGCTTCAGCAGGTGCATGGATATCAATTGCCTGCGATAGCATTTATATGCGTAAAGGGGCCAGGATAGGGGCAGCTACCGTGGTTAACCAGGAGGCTCAGGCGCTGCCCGATAAATACCAGTCGTATATGCGCTCATCCATGCGAGCCACAGCCGAGGCGCAGGGGAGAGACCCCAATATCGCCGAGGCGATGGTGGATCCGGATGTGTTTATTCAAGGCATCACGGATTCGGGAAAGGTGCTGACGTTCACCACTTCCGAGGCGATACGATTTGGGTATTGCGAAGCGATGGCTGAAACCACTGATGAGGCCATTAAAAAATTTGGTTATACCGATTATAAGGTAAAAACCCTGAAGCTTACTGCGCTTGACAAATTTATAGGGTTTCTGGTACATCCCGTGGTTAGTGGCATCCTGATTATGTTAATCATTGGAGGCATCTATTTTGAGCTGCAAACCCCGGGAATCGGGTTTCCGCTGGCCGCTGCACTGTTGGGTGCTTTACTGTATTTTGCCCCCCTGTATCTGGAAGGACTCGCCGAACACTGGGAAATTCTTCTTTTCATCGTGGGTGTAATATTGCTTATGGTGGAGATATTTGCCATACCAGGCTTTGGTGTGGCTGGGGTATTGGGTATTACTTTCATTATTACGGGTTTGGTGCTCAGCATGATAGGCAATGTGCAGTTCGATTTCTCCGGGGTGAAGGCAGGTAATGTTCTTATATCTTTCTCCGTTGTAATTACCTCCATCTTTCTCGCGCTGATGCTTTCCTATTTGTTAACCCTCCGTATTTTCGGCCATTCCACCCTGTTGTTCGGCCAGCTATCCCTGTCGACTGAACAAAATGCTGAGATGGGGTACACCATAAAAGATACTTATACTGAAGGTCTTATCGGCAGGGAAGGCTTTGCCCATACCATGCTTCGGCCTTCCGGAAAAATACTTATCGATGAGATTCAATACGATGCCACTGCTGAATCCGGTTTCATCGATAAAGGGGAGAAAGTGTTCGTTTCTGGCTACGAAAACGCACAGCTTATTGTAAGAAAAGGGTAAACTTTTGCTTGCCACAGCTGTTATTACAAGGGAAAGGCGTACTTTTGCGCCCTGAAAAATTTATGTCTATGATCAGGATTACTTTACCCGACGGAAGTGTCAGGCAGTATGATACACCCGTTACAGGACTGGATGTTGCGCGATCCATCAGCGAAGGGCTTGCCCGCAACGTGCTTGCCGCCAAAGTGAATGATATGGTATGGGATGCAACGCGGATGATTACCTCCGATGCATCAGTAAAGCTGCTGACCTGGGACGACCCGGAGGGAAAGGCCACCATGTGGCATTCCTCTGCCCACCTGATGGCCGAAGCGGTAGAAGCTCTTTACCCCGGTGCCAAGTTTGGTATAGGCCCTGATATCGAAAACGGTTTTTACTATGATATTGATTTGGGCGACAAGGTGATTTCCAGCGATGATTTTCCGAAGATCGAAGAAAAAATGCTGGAGATTGCCAGAGAGAAGCATGCATACAACCGTCGTGAAATCTCAAAATCAGATGCCATTGACTATTTCTCCCGAAAAGGGGATGAGTATAAGCTTGAACTCCTGGAAGAGTTGCCCGACGGCGAGATCACCTTCTATGAAAGTGGTGATTTTACTGATCTTTGCCGCGGTCCTCATCTGCCCGATACCGGTCCCGTTAAAGCAGTAAAGATTTTAAGCGTTGCCGGTGCCTATTGGCGGGGTGATGAAAAACGGAAAATGTTGACCCGCCTTTATGGGATCACTTTCCCGAAACAGAAAGAGCTTACCGATTACCTGGTTTTACTGGAGGAAGCAAAAAAGCGTGACCACCGGAAATTGGGCAAGGAGCTCGAGCTATTCACTTTTTCCCAGCAAGTAGGCCAGGGGCTTCCCCTTTGGCTGCCCAGAGGGGCGCAACTTCGAGAAAGGTTAGAGCAATTCCTGAAAAAACTTCAACGGGAGGCAGGGTATCTGCCGGTAATCACACCCCACATTGGCAACGTGGAACTGTACAAAACTTCAGGTCACTTTGCCAAGTATGGTGCCGACTCCTTCCGCCCTATTCTTACTCCTCAGGAAGGGGAGGCTTTCATGCTCAAACCGATGAATTGCCCGCACCATTGCGAAATCTATAAGAACAAATACCATTCATATAAGGATCTGCCACTTCGATATGCTGAATTCGGTACGGTTTACCGCTATGAACAGAGTGGAGAATTGCATGGGCTTACCAGAGTTCGGGGTTTTACACAGGACGATGCACATATCTTCTGCACCCCCGATCAGGTGAAGGATGAGTTTAAAAAGGTGATGGATATCATCTTGTATATCTTCAAAGCTTTGGATTTCAACGACTTTGAAACACAGATTTCACTGCGTGATCAGCATGACCGGGAAAAATACATCGGGAGTGACGAGAACTGGGATAAGGCAGAGAGGGCCATCATAGAAGCTGTGGAGGAGAAAGGGCTTAAGTCGAAAATTGAATATGGGGAAGCCGCATTTTACGGCCCGAAGCTCGACTTCATGGTAAGGGATGCACTGGGTCGGAAATGGCAGCTTGGCACCATCCAGGTCGATTACAACCTTCCGGAAAGGTTTGAGCTGGAATACATTGGAAGCGATAACCTGCCCCACAGGCCGGTGATGATCCACAGAGCCCCTTTTGGGTCGATGGAGAGATTTGTAGCCGTACTGATTGAACATTGTGCCGGTAATTTCCCCTTGTGGCTCACTCCGGATCAGGTTATCATACTACCTATCAGCGAGAAATATCACGAATATGCAGAAAAAGTTTTGAAATTGCTGAATATTTCCGAACTTCGCGCCCAAATTGATTTCAGAAGCGAGAAGGCGGGCAGAAAGATCCGGGATGCCGAAATACGTAAGATACCCTATATGCTGGTGGTAGGTGAGAAGGAGGAAGAATCGGGTACGGTTTCGGTGAGAAAACATGGTGAAGGGGATTTAGGCACCATGCTTTCGGAAGAATTTGTCCGGATCGTGCAGAACGAAATAGCCGCACTGCTTCATGAAATTGATTAATTAACAATTGGTTTAACTAATATAGGAGGATACGCCCATAGCAATTCAAAGCCAACAGGCACCGGGCCGGAGAAGGTTTGGACCTGTCAAGAAAGAGGATCCCCATCGGATCAATCACCGCATCACAGCACCCATTGTACGGGTCGTCGGTGAAAATGTCGAAGCAGCCATTGTGCCTTTGCGTGATGCCATCAGAATGGCAGAAGACCTTGATCTTGACCTGGTAGAAATTTCCCCAACCGCCAATCCCCCTGTTTGCAGGGTGATGGACTACAAGAAATTCCTGTACGAGCAGAAAAAGAAGCAAAAGGAGATGAAAGCCAAATCGGCTAAAGTAGTGATCAAGGAGATCAGGCTGGGGCCCAATACCGATGATCACGATTTTAACTTCAAAATAAAGCATGCTCAGAAATTCCTTGAAGAGGGAGCTAAGGTGAAAGTGGATGTGTTTTTTAAAGGGCGCAGCATTATTTACAAAGAGAAAGGGGAAATTATACTGCTGAAGTTTGCCCAGGAGGTCGAAGAATTTGGTAAACTCGAGCAGATGCCCAAGCTGGAAGGAAA
>CAZJZF010000153.1:0-6250 GCA_964550385.1 uncultured Lentimicrobiaceae bacterium
CGGTAAATGGTGCCTCCGGCAAACTCAATGCCTGGATCGACTGGAACCGCAATGGCAGCTGGGGTGATGCAGGTGAACAGGTTGCCGTGAATGTTACAGACGGGGGTGGAGGGGATGCTGATGGTTTGATTAACGGCGTAATTCAGCTAGAGATAAAGGTGCCGTGCGGACCTGCCGTGGTGGCAGGTGCCGGTTTTGCAAGATTCAGATGGTCGACACAGTCAAACCTCGGATTTACCGGATACGCTTCAGACGGAGAAGTGGAGGATTATATGGTTCAGCTTGGAACACCTGTTCCTGAAGCGATTGCCAATGCAGGATCCGATCGCACCATGTGCGGCAGAGGTTTTACCCAGCTAGGACAACCATCTGTACCTGCCCAAACCTATCAATGGTCACCGGCTACATTTTTAAATGCCTCCTTCGTGGCAAATCCTGTATTTTCCACATCCGCTCCAGGCAACCATACCTACACCTTGCTGGTAACCAATGCCTACGGTTGTGAGGCCACTGATGAAGTTACCATTGAAGTAAGAGATGCCATCACCTATACGCACATTCAGGCAGACCCATCCTGTTTTGGTGCTGGCAACGGAACCATCACCATTACAGCCACGGGTGGTACCCCACCCTACAGTTACTCACTTGACAACGGAGTAACCTATCCCTTTTCAGGATCCTCCCCATATACCATAAACAATTTATCTCCTGGTAATTACAAGATCAGGGTGAAAGACAGCGAGGGTTGTGAGACCATACCCTGCCTGTAGTTTATTGCATCATTTCGCGACTGTAATCGTGCTTTTTCAGAAATACGGTTGACCCTGCCATAAAAAATATTTGCGATTTCAAAAATTGATGTATTTTTGCAGTCCCGTTCTTCATAAGCGGAAATAGCTCAGTTGGTAGAGCACGACCTTGCCAAGGTCGGGGTCGCGGGTTCGAGTCCCGTTTTCCGCTCCAATAACAACCCAGTTCTGAAAAAAGAAAAGGGCAAAAGACCAGCGAAACCCGCCTCCCGGCGGGTATTTGGTTTAAAGGCCCCTGGATTCAGTAACCAAGTGCCCGGATGGCGGAATTGGTAGACGCGTTGGACTTAAAATCCAATGAACATTGAGTTCGTGCCGGTTCGATCCCGGCTCCGGGTACACTCTCCTTCCTGGCAAAACTGCCAGGTTTTTTTTAACCATTTGTGTATGAAACCTAAAACACTCCGGATTCCCTTTCTAGCGTTGCTCCTAGCAGCTTTTCTGCAGGTCAACGGACAGTTTTCAGAAAAATATAACATCCGATACGTGCTTCATGATACTCAGGATACCATGGCCTGGTTGTGCAAGTTATACGGAGGTGAGGTGATTGCAGTGGATTCCTGCCGGATGAGGGGCGACACTGCAATATTCAAAGGGGAGCAGTTACTCGAACATGGTGTATACAAGATTGTTTTCAACGATACCCTTTTCACCGACATTGTTTTTACCGGAGAAGTAATTGACCTTGAATCAACTTTCCCCTACATCATACAAAAGATGCAGGTGCATCGTTCAGAGGAGAACCGGATTCTATTTGATTACTGGGATTTTTATTTCAGGATACAGGACACCCTGGATGAGGTGATATCACGGGGAAGAGAGATTTATTATGCGAACCAGGGAAAACCCTCGAAGGAACTTGATAAACTGGAACAGCGATCCGAC
This sequence comes from uncultured Lentimicrobiaceae bacterium, assembly GCA_964550385.1. GTDB lineage: Bacteria > Bacteroidota > Bacteroidia > Bacteroidales > SKPS01 > SKPS01. The sequence continues at coordinate 1,695 of CAZJZF010000153.1, forward strand.
AGCCTTGAGAAGAGGAAACAGGATTATGTCATAAAACTGAAACAGGATTATCCTGATAAGTTTGCACCGAAACTGATCTGGGCATTTCAAAAACCCGATTACCGTTTCTACCTCCTGCACGGCGGGCAACCCTATCCATCCGAAGAAGCCTACTATCGTGCACATTTCTTCGACCGGCTTGATTTCAGGGATGCCAGATTTATTTATACAGAAGTGCTTTTTGTAATGATCAACGATTATATGCGAACCTTCGGGCAAACACCTTCGACGGAAGTATACATATCGTTAACTGATACTGTTTTGAGGCATGCAAAAGCAAATCCGCAGGTTTATCAATACTGCATCGAACTGTTCATAAAGAATTTTGAGGCAGGTATCTGGGAGCAGGTGTTTGTGCATCTCGTCGAAAACCATTATCTGAAGTCCCCGCTCGCAAATCCAACCCTGCAAAAGGTTTACAGTCAAAGGATTCAGGCCATACGGAACACCAGCATCGGTTCAAAGGTTCCAAATCTGTGCGGGACCACACCGGGAGGGAAGAGAAGCTGTTTGATGAATGAACTGGGCACCCGTACTTTGTTGGTATTCTGGAGCCCCGGTTGTGATCATTGCGAGGCCATTCTGCCCGATCTGGTGAAGGTGAGCAACGAGTACAAGGAGAAGGGGCTGAATATCTATGCTTTTGCCATTGCCGACACGCGTGATACACTGCAGAAGGGCATAGACCAATTCGGGCTTAATTTCACCAACATATCTGATTACAAGGGATTTGTATCCGAAGTAATAGATCAGTTCAACATCACGGTTACCCCGGTTATGCTGTTGCTGGATGAAAAAGGAATCATCACAGACAAGCCTATGAATATTCCCACCCTGTATGCCAATCTGGTGGTACGTTACCGGGAACAATAAGGCAATACCTTCGCCAGGATTTGTTCGGTGGCTCCTGCACCCGAATGGATATAGGATTGTGCTGCTTTCGACGAGCCTGCATAGGTATTTTTGTCGGTCAATAGTGGGATCAGCACGGATTCCAGTTCGCTGGCGGAAATGACGGAGAAGCCTCCACCTTTTTCGATAAGAGCCGTAGCTTCGCGAAACTGACGGTAATTAGGCCCGAAAATCACCGGGCAACCGTAAACTGCGGCTTCAGTGATGTTGTGTATCCCCTTTCCAAAGCCCCCTCCGACAAAAGCAATATGAGCGTACCGATACAGACGGCTCAGCAAGCCCATCGAATCTACCACCACAAGCTTTCCAAGAAAAGATGGCGAGAGTTCTGACAATCGACACCCGCTCATGGGGAAATATCTCAACAACCTTTCTATGTTATCGCTGTGTACCAGGTGTGGGGCAACCACCCACTTCAAATGGCTGAATTTCTGCATCATATCGGCAATCAATACTTCGTCGGCCGGCCAGGTACTGCCAGCCATGAAGATATGATCCTCACCTTTCCACTGTTCCAAAGCATTCATTGAAAAGGGTTCAGAAGCAATCCGGATCACCCTGTCGAATCTGGTATCGCCTGCAATATCTGTATTCTGGAATCCAACTGAAGAAAGAAGGTCCCTGGATTTTTGATCCTGAACAAAAAACCAGGTAATTGCCTGCAGGTTTTTCACAAACCATTTTCCATACCATCTGAAGAAATGCTGCTTTTCCCTGAAAATTCCGGATACCAGAAATACCGGCACCTTTCGTTTTTTCAGAATATGGAAGAGGTTGTACCAAAATTCATATTTTATGATGAATAATATCTCGGGATTGACGACATTCACAAACCTCTGCATTTTCACCCGGGTATCAATGGGAAGATACGTAACCAGGTGAGCCATGGGGTAGTTTTTCTGCACCTCGTATCCGGAAGGGGAGAAAAAGGTGAGAAGGATTTTATGTTCGGGCAGCCGTTCCCGCAAATTTTCCAACAGGGGTCTTCCCTGTTCAAACTCTCCCAGTGAAGATGCATGAAACCAAATGATACGGTCTTGCGAAGAAAAGGAGGCCTTCACCTTTTCTGCCAATCCTTTTCTGCCATCGATCCATAAGGCTGCCTTTCTGTTCCACAGAGAGACAATCCTGATCATCAGCACATAAAAACGGAGTACAAATCCGTAAGCTATTCTGAACATCCTGCCAGCATCATTGGTAATAGAATTCACGCGGCGCCCTGTTGTACACCGGAATAGCCCAGGAGAAACGGATGGAGAGCCACTGATCGTTTCTGATGGTTTCATCTTTTGCCATCAAAACAAAATCATAATCCCGCATACTTCGGGTGGGGGCGTACAGATATTCAACCCCCAGTGAGAAATTGGTAAGCTTGTGGTTGCTGAACCGGAGGTATCCGAGGAACAAGGAAAATGCAGGCCCCAGTGAAAGTTTGTCGTACCCCTTTTTGTAATCATCCCAAAGCTGAGGAGCCGTATTTTCATAATTTTCTATCCTGATCCGGTGTTGCAACACCCCGGCAGAGCCCAGCAAAACCACACCGCTGTTTGGATTTCCCCAACGGTTCGGCCACAGTTTGCCACCCTTCAGTGAAGCTGTAAAACCTCTTTCCCGGAAATAGATATTGGCAAAAACGCCAGTCTGGTCGATCACATATCCTTCGCTGGTGGTAATGTTGGCAAGAATCTGATCTTCATTGCGCACCTTTTCGGCAAACAGATAATTCCACTCTGCTCCGGCAAGCCAGTTACCTGAGGTCTTTAAATTCAACCCAAAACCAATGGTGGTACTGGTATAAAACCGGTCTTTCAGATCGCCCATAGGAAACTGCACGCCCAACTGAGGTTGAAAAAACCATATCTTCACGGGTTGGTCTTTCACATTAAGCTGGGCTACAGACCAGAAAGAGGATAACAGGAAGAGGCAAAGGAATGTGTAGCGTATTGATTTCATAGGCAACATAACGGACGGGCAGCCCTTCTATTATTCGGGCAGGCAAAAGTAATCAAAAAGGGCCATAGTTTTCCTCCTCCGGGGGTTCTGTCAGATAATGCTCTCTGAAACCGAGGAGGAAAAGGCGTTGGGTAGCTCTGGTGGTTGCGGTATATAGCCACCGGAAAAACTCCTCGTTGAGCATTTCGTCGGTAAGCCAACCCTGATCGAGGAACACATTTTCCCATTGCCCACCCTGGGTTTTGTGGCAGGTAAGGGCATAGGCAAATTTTACCTGTAAGGCGTTGTACCAGGGGTGATTGCTGACCCCTTTGGATTCTGCAGTGGCACCATCCTCCCTGATCTCGTCTGTAATAGCCTGAAAGAGTGCGATCTGCTCCTTTCTGGAGAGGGAAGCGGTTTCGGAGTCGATGGAAGAGAGAAGGATTTTCACTTCGAGCTCCTGCTCTTCAGGATAATCCACCAGCCTTATCAGGGCATCGGCAAACCTGAATCCATATCTGTCGGTGCTGTTCCTAACCCTGATAATTTCAATAAGATCACCATTGGCGATAAAACCTGCCCGACTCCCTTCGGGCAGCCAGTAATAATTATTTTTCACCACCATCATCAGATCGCCCCCCTCAATTTCGTGTTCTCTGCCTAGGATTCTGCCTCTGATTTCCCGGTTGTAGAGGTTTGCTCTCTTGTTGGATCGGGTTATGATGACCGAACCAAAGGGATTGTGGCGCGAGAAGGCCCCTGAGAGTTCATCCATCAGATCCATTCCTCCCAACTGGCGAACATCTTTGCGAAAAAGGGTAAAAAGTGGCCAGGAGTTATCGTTGTGCACGATTTTATTTCTGATATGGGTGGCATTATATAGGATGCCAGAAAGGGCTTCCTGCCTTACCACTTCATCGAGGGTATAGCTTGTAACATGGAGGCTGAAGGCAGATTTCAGAACTTTGGCATCCATGGCAGGGCTCAGGCGGGTTCCCACGGGAGGAAGCTGAGCCCGGTCGCCGATAAAAACCATTCTGCAGTTGTCGGCGGCATACACATGCTGGATCAGGTCATTCAGCAGGTTGCGCTCCCTGAAGGGTTGCTGTTCCTCTTCAGGCTGTTCGTGACCGGAAATCATCGACACTTCATCAACGATAAATACCGTATCTGTAAGCTTGTTCGATCGTGGAACAATTACGGTTTTTCCATCGGGTGCAGTAAACACGAGATAGATATACCGGTGAATGGTATGTGCATCTTTTCCGGCATACCCTGCCAGCACTTTGGCAGCCCTGCCGGTGGGTGCCAGGAGGCGATTCCTGAACCTCCATCTTTCAAGCGCTTTCACGAAAGAGCTTATGAGGGTGGTTTTCCCTGTTCCGGCGTACCCCTGAAGGAGAAACAGAGCATTGGGTTCGGGGTTGGCAAGGAAATGGGCCAGTCCTGAAATGGCTTCGCGTTGACAAATGGTTGGTTCATAGGGAAATTCTTCGAGCAGGGTCGCTTCAAACCGGGCGATATCAACGGATTGGAATCTGGACATATCAGATGGAGTATCCTATCCCGAAATTCCAGTTAATCCTCTTCAGCCTGAATTCGTCGATTACCCAACGCTCACTGGCATCTCTGGAGGGGTCGTGTACCCTGATACCGGCATCAATACGGAT
>CAZJZF010000154.1:0-1395 GCA_964550385.1 uncultured Lentimicrobiaceae bacterium
CCGTTATTTACCGTTACGTGATTGTGAAATACCCAAAATTACTCCTGCTGACCTGCATACTGCATGCCCTGATGCTCCCGGCCCAGAAACCCGCCACCATTCAGGGCAGGATACAAGGAGCCAACGGATACCAGGTCAGGCTTCTGGTTTGGGATGATCAGATCAGCTACGCGGAAAAAAAGATCGCCTCATGCCCGATAGACAGTGCCGGGAGATTCAACATGGTTGTCCAACCCGGTTTATATACCTATGCCTTTCTGGATATTGGCAATGCGAGGGCAGCTATTCTGCTTGAGCCGGGCAGGCAATACAACCTTGAATTCGATGATTATCCTCCTCTTCAATGGCTCGAAACCAGGAACCTTTTTCTCCAGAATGAACCTCTTTCCTATAGAATTCAGGGCGACGATCCCAACACTCTGCTGACAGATATAAACCAGGATTACAACCGGTTTCTGGCGAGGCATTACATGGATATCTACCTGAAAAAAACGAACATCATCAACCACTTTATTGATAGCTTTTTTCTGAAATACGGAGCCATCAACCATCCCTTCATACTTGAAATGGTGGACTATAAAATTGCCATGCTGAAGTTGGGCAGCTACAAAATTTCGATGGAACAGTCCTGGGAACTGTGGCTTAAAGATAAAGACCTTCTCTATCATCATCCCGATTTTATGGAGTTCTTTAACCAGGTCTTCGATAACTATTTAACAACCAGACTAAAACATTACAGCTACATAGAACTTCAAACTCTTATTAACGAGAAGGGGAGTTATTTTACCCTTTCGGAATTGATGGGCAGGGATTCCATCCTGAGAAACGAGCAGTTAAGAGAGTTGGTGATGCTGAAAAGCCTGGGCGAGATATACCACAACCGCGATTTTAGCAAGGAAAACGTATTAAAAATCCTTTCCTATGTGGCCTCCGGCAGTAAATTTTCCGAACACAGAACCATTGCATCGAACCTCATCAGCTCCTTTACACGATTCAATGCCGGAAAAACTGCTCCTGAACTGGTTCTCAATGACTCAACCGGTCGAAGAGTATCGATTTCGGAGTTTAAGGGGAAATACGTTTACCTGGTTTTCTTTGCCAGTAACTGCATTCCCTGCCTTTCGGAGTTAAAACTGCTGGAGAGTTATTATGAAGGATTAAGTGACAGGATGGAGGTTCTGGCCATCGGACTTGATCCTGATCCGGCAAAAATGGCTAAAAACATTGCAACCTACAGTTTTCCCTGGACAACCCTGCACTTCAACATGAATTTCGACCTCACCGACAGGTATCAGGTACGAAACTACCCTTTCTATGTTTTGATTGACCCGGATGGGAACCTGCACACCTATGGTGCAAGAACACCTTCCAATCAATTCAGGGAATGGTTCGAGG
>CAZJZF010000154.1:1405-6207 GCA_964550385.1 uncultured Lentimicrobiaceae bacterium
AAACTACGCGTAAAAAGGAATAGCACTACAGCAAAGGCTCCGGCAGGCATCAGAACCGCCAGTTAAGGCCAAGACTAGGCAGAATGGGAAGTTGGTCAACCCGCTCGAATTTGATCCTGTCGAAATAGAATATGTTTTTCCGGCTGTATACATTGGTTACAGAAAATACCACATCAAGAAGATTACGGGCAGAGAAAACAAAGCTTCGTTTCAGGGTTATGTCAAGCCTGTGGTAATCGGGTAGTCTTTTACTGTTCAGCTCGCCATAATAATAGCCCAGCTGACCATTTTGATGGATATAATCTGTGTTGATACCGGTTTGGAAAGAAAGGGCTTCATAGAATCCTCCGGTGGGTGTAAAGGGAAATCCTGATCCATAATTCCATCGCACACTGGCTTCATACTGCAGCGTTTTGCCAAAGCTGTATGACCCTACCAGATTCACATTATGCCTTCGGTCGTAATGGGGTGTGTAAGAGAAAAGAAAACCATTGAGGTCTTCTTCCCGTCCGATGGATCCGAGAGAATAGACTGCCCAGATATTGAAATTCACCAGATCGTACCTGAAGGCAACATCAACCCCTTTAGCCGTGCCTTGTTCAACAATAAAATCTTTCTTCAAAAAATCAGGGTATTCAGCGTAGTCTGGATTCCTGTCGTCATAGATTTTATTCCGGTTGAGTGAGGTGAGCTGGGTGAACTTATTATAATAGGCTTCGATGTTTAATGAGGCGCTTCTGTTGATGTCTATTTCAAAACCCACAATAAGGTGGCGGGCTTTCTGCAGGTATGAGTTTACAGGTTGTCCATTGAACTCATCCTGAAGGTTTTCGGTGCCAGAGAGAAAGCCATAGAAGAGGTTCACCACATCCCTGTCGGAATTGGCAGCAATAAGATTCTGGGAATAGAGCCCGGTGGCGGCCTTCAGTCTGAGAAAATCGGTAATGCGGTACTTCAGCGAAAATCTGGGTTCGGGGGAAAATTCCGAAAGAGAAGCATAATAGTGCCCACGGATACCGGGTTCGAGGATGAGTTTGCCGAGGGTAAGCTTGTACTTCCAGTAAAAGGCAATCTCCGTGGTATTCTCCGTTTGGTCTATGGTGCGGTTGGCGGCGTTGGTGAGCTCAAATACAGTTTTAAACCCCAGCATTTCAATCCCGATCTGGTTTTTATTTTTCCCCTGAGCACTGCTGTAATGGAGGCCAAAGTTGAAGCCATCGATGGTGCTGTATTTGGGCAAAGAGGTCTGATCTTCGAGAGAAGTCGTGTAGGTGGAATAGGCAAAATTTCCCTCAATCAGCACGGGCGATGCAGCTGGAATCAGCAAGAAATTGGTTCCAAACCCCCAGGTGTCCCATTTGTATTCTGAAACAGCCTGATAATTAACCCGGTCGGAGAAATTAAAACCAAAAAAATTGATCTTGCTGCCATTGTCAGCAGCTATACTCACTTTTCCGTACAGGTCGAAATAATTGAATGGAAGACCCTGTTTATCAACGTAATCATATAATACCTTGGAGGATTGTTCGAGATAAGAGTTTTTGAAAGAAACAATGTAGGAAGTAGAACTCTCAGCTTTTTCGCGACTCTTTATCGGACCCTCCAATAACAGTTTGGTTCCGAAAGTGCTTGCGCTGATCCCTCCGGCCTGATGACGTTTGTTTCCATCGCGGGTCTTGATGTCCATAACCGAAGAAATACGTCCGCCGTGATCGGCATTGAAACCACCTGTATAAATATCGGCTGATTTCAGGATGTCATTGTCGAAAACACTGAAAAGACCGATGGTGTGGAATGGGTTGTAAATCACCATGCCATCCAGCACCACTTTATTCTGAATGGGAGATCCCCCTCTGATGTAAAGTTTCCCACCCTGATCACCTGTTGATACTACCCCCGGAAGGACCTGGAGATATTGGGCCAGGTCTGCTTGTCCGCCAATCGCAGGGATTTTTTCGATCTGCTTGGGCGTCACCTTTATTACCGAAGTTTTCGTCTCCGTAAGGTCACTCTGCCGCTCGGCAGAAACAGTAAACCGATCAAACTGTTTCGCAATTTGGGTCAAATAGGCTTTGATGGTTGAAATTTCGCCTGCTTTTACCACAACGGGTTGATAAACTGTATCGAACCCCACATAGGTAACCACAGCGGTGTAATCTCCCGGTTTAAGGGCTGAGATGATAAAGTAACCGTTATTGTCAGTCATGGTTCCGGTGCTGGTGCCCTGTAAGATCACATTGGCATACAACAAGGGTTCCCCAGAGTCCTTATTCAGCACAAATCCCCTCAGATCTCCGGTTTTTTGCCCGTATACATCAGGAATCCATAGAATTGAAAATGCAATGCAAGCAATAAAACACCACCACTTTCCAGTCATAGATCATTCATTTATCATAAAACGGCCGTAAAGATACGGATTAAATCTATCGGAAGAGGGATCCGCCGGGGCAATCCGGAAACGGTAGAGGGAGAGCAGTTAACGGTTAATGAAGAATCCTGAATACAAGTTCCTTCAGCAGGGCAGGATGCGTTACAATGCCCACCTCCAGACCTTTGGCTTTCAGGTCGTAGATACGCAGAAGCTCAATGATTTCCACGGTCTTCCGGGCCGGATAATGCCGGGCAGCCTCTTTGTATTCCGACACAAAAAATGAGTGTACACCCAACAGTGCTGCAAGGGTTTGCTGGTTTGCTTTGGGATCAGCAAAATGCAGCTTCAGCAGCTTGCTGAAAAACGAATACAACACCGCAATAATACCAATCAGGGGTGTCTCTTTTGGATTGTCGCCCATAAACAATGCAATCCTGGTTGACCGGACAAGGTCTTTTTTTGCCAATGCCGATTGCAGCTCGAAAAAATTATACTCTTTGCTGATACCAATATTGCGTTCGATGATGTCAGGAGAAATCACTGAGCCCGGCTGCAGGGAAATAAAGAGTTTTTCAAGTTCATTGCTGATTTTAGCCAGATCATTTCCCAGATTTTCAGAAAGCATGACCGATTCCCTGTCCTGTATCCTGTAGCCCCGCTCCTTCACTGCCGATGAGATCCAACCTGGCACCTGATAGTCGCGCAGCTTGGGCGAATCAAACACCACGCCTGACTTTTCGGCTGCCTTGTAGAGTAATTTTCGCTTATCTACCTTTTTATATTTATAGCATACCACAAGAATAGTACTGGGCTGCGGCGATTCAAAATAGGGCTGTAACTGCTCAAAATCCTTCATCATATGTGCTTCGCGAACAATCACGACCTGATGGTTGGCCATCATGGGAAACCTTCTGGCAGCTGCCATCACCTGCCGGGCATCTGAGTCGTACCCATAAAAAATCTGCTGGTTGAATTCCTTTTCCCCTTCATCGAGCACATGATCCTCTACCGCCCTGGCGATCAGATCAATATAATAAGGCTCTTCACCAAACAACAGATAAGTCGGGCGAAAAACCCGACTCTTAATCTGCTGGATAATTCTTAAGTGTTCCGACATGGAAGTTCTGTTCCAGATTAATTTCAGCCTGCTAGCAACAGGGCAAACCTAAGATTTTTTTTTATAGGATGCAGAATAACGGGGTTAAAAGCCTCAGGACTTTATCAACAGACCTATGGCAATATTCGCTAATTTCGCACCATGTATCCGGTACTTAATTACCCTGCATTTGATATCTCCATTGAATACACCGGCGGAAAACCTTACATTTTCGATCCTGTCAGAAAAAAATGGATACTGCTCACACCGGAGGAATGGGTAAGACAACACACCATACGATATCTCTCTGAAGTTCTGGGGTATCCCTTATCACACCTTGCCGTTGAATGCAGTCTGAAGCTGAACAGACTCTCCAAAAGAGCAGATATCCTTGCATACGACCCTCATTTCACCCCAACTCTTCTGGTAGAATGCAAATCATTCAATGTTAACCTAAAACAGCAGGTAATGGAACAGGTTTCCAGATACAACCTGATTTTTAAAGTCCCCTGGCTCCTTGTAACCAATGGCCTGGTGCATTTTGGAGCCTATGTAAATCACCACGACAGCACCACAGCGTTTGTATCTTCAATTCCACCCTATACAAAACATCACACCTGAGCCTTAAAACGGTCATAGCACGGAATGCAGTTTCTTAATGTATATTTCTCTACATGAATGTTTATAATTTTTTACTTTTGCATCACAGTAATAACCTGAGGATTCTACACGTTTATTAATCATAAACTAGCACAGATGAACAATATTAAAGATCTTATTTTCAAGATTTTATTTCCAGCTGCTATAATCGGTCTCGGACTGGCAGTTCTGGTATTCGGCATCATCAATGCCCAAACTGTATTTTTTCTTCTGGGAGGCGTCGGATTGATTATCGTGGGCATCATCACCCTGATGATTATGCTGGGCTACAATGTTTTGCCGGTTATGCTCTACAAAATTCTAATGATCGCTCTCCTGCCCATAACCCTTTTAATGTTCTGGTTCAGTTTTCGTTCCATCAACGATCCCATTAAATTTGAGAATGAATACAACCGTCGTGCAGAGCTGGTAAAAGAGAGGCTCATCCACATTCGTGATGCCCAGGAAGCCTATAAAAGCGTGAACAAGAGGTATACGGGAGATTTTGACACCCTTATCGATTTCATCAACAACGGAAAACTAAAATTGCTGCGCAAGGTCAACAACACGCCTGCTCTCCTCAGGGATTCACTCCCCGAAGCGGAACTCATCAGGAGAGGTTTTATCGTGATTGACACCACCTATAAGAGCGTTAAAGACTCGATTTTCAAAAATGTCTACAATTTCAATCCGGCC
>CAZJZF010000155.1:0-6186 GCA_964550385.1 uncultured Lentimicrobiaceae bacterium
CCGCTGGTATTGAACTTAATGTCTATCTTGCTGGTTTCCCCGGGTTTCAGATTGGTTTTTTCAGGATTGGTAGCGGTACAGCCACAACTGGCAGTAACCTTGCGGATGACCAGTTCACTCTTACCGGTGTTGGTGAATACAAAACTGTGGTTTACATCATTCCCGGTTTTGGCTTTGCCAAAATCAAAAATCTTGTTCTCAAATTCGATTTTCGGAGCGTTATCCCGCTGTTTCTGGGTAAGTTTCGAGAAATCTTCCTTCACATTGGCTGATACATAGATCACCTTCAGGGGCTGGATTGAATCGGTAGTCTGCAGGTTGATTCTGCCATCGGAAATAAAACCAAACCCACCGGCTTTGGAAGCGTCATAGGAAATCTTAATGGTGGAAGTACCTCCGGGCAACACAACATTCTGAAGGGTGGTGGCCTTTAACTGTGGAGTGAATTTCTGAAAATCGATCTGTATCGGGTAATTTCCGGCATTGTATATCACCAGCGTATCCGATTTGGTTTCGGTATTTAAAATCTGCGGGAATACAACACTGTTTTTTGTCATCCTGAGGTTGCCCATCTGGTAGGGATACAATTGCTCGATTGTAGGCTTTGGAGGTGCTTCCTGGATGTTGGCTGTTACAAAAATCATCTTGTCGGGTTGCTTTGTGTCGTTAGACCTGAGGTAGATACGGTCGTTCCGGTTTCCTGATGTGCCTGCCTTTGCAGCATCATAGGTGATAATCAAAAATCCTCTGCCGGCAGGTTTCAGTTTCGAATGTGTAAGGACAGCCTGTATATGGGCAGGTACCTCTTTCAGAGAAAGCTCCATATCCTGTTGGCTGTTGTTGAATAATTTCAAAGTGTCGGTTTTCACCTCATTGAATTTCAGGTTATGAAACACCGGGTTGTTTCGGTCCACCAGCAAATCGCCCAGATGTACCCTGAAGGTATCGGTGAAATCCTTGGGCTTGGGAATCACATTTCCGCTGATAAACAGGGTAACGTGAGGCGTTGTCTTGGCATTGCTGGTAACGCTGATGCTCTTTTTGAACGGTCCCGGCCTTCCCAGGGGATCGTACCCTGCAGAAACAAATCCTTTTGCTCCTGGGGCAATGCCACCCTTGGTGTAATCGGAGGCTGTACAGCCACAACCGGGCTGAACTTTGGTGAGAATCAGGGTGTCAGTGCCGGTATTGACAAACGAAAAAGTGTGGTTCGCCCTTCCACCGCTCTCCTTGATGTCTCCGTAATTGTGCTCAATAGCGTCAAACTTGATTTCTGGTCCGGTAACCTGGGAAAATACTGATAATGAAGTCATAACCATCAGAAAAAATACAACTGAAAGCCTTTTCATAATGCTGAAATTTTTAAACCAAAGTCCGTTAATTGTACCGCAAAGATAGGTATATCCACAATACACAATTTTTCTGAACAGTTTTTCTGCATCTTTGTTGATATTATTAAACTGGTTTGAACCTATACGATTTACCATTTATGAAGATCTACTCACTGATAACCGAGGAATGGCATATGGATGGCGGGGTGGCGTTTGGAGTGGTTCCCCGATCAATTTGGGGGGCTCAATACCCTGAAAAACATGACAACCTTGTGCCAATTGTAAACCGGTTGCTGCTGGCAAAAACCGATGATCGCCTGATCCTGGTGGATGCCGGCTTTGGTAACAAGCGTGATGAAAAGTATTATCAGTACAAGTATATCACCCAAAGAACCGGTGTGGAGGAGCTGGTGAAGAGTTGCGGATATTCGCCTGTACAGGTAACCGATGTAATTTTCACCCACCTGCACGACGACCATTGCGGTGGTGCCGTGAACCGGACAGGTGATACTTATTATCCTGTATTCCCGAATGCCACTCACTGGCTTTCTGCAAAACAATACCAGTGGGCTACCCATCCCAATGCCCGGGAATCGGCCAGCTATTTCCCTGATAACATCGGTATTTTGCTGGAGAAAGACCTCATAAGGCTGGTGGAGGAACCCGGCGAAATCATCCCGGGTGTTGAAGTATTGTTTACAGATGGCCATACCGGAGGTCAGATGATACCTCTGTTTCACACACCTGAGGGGATCGTTGCATTTTTGGCAGATTTTATTCCCAGCAAGGTGCATATCCCGGTTTCCTATCTTGCCAGCGTGGATATTCAGCCGCTGAAGGCTCTGGAGGAAAAAACAGCCTACCTGCAGAAAGCACACAAAGAAGGCCATCTGCTATTCTTTCAGCACGATTTTTACAACGAAATGTGCCGCCTTACCGAAACTCCGAAAGGAGTGAGGGGAGGGGATAGCTTTTCTGCTTCAACCATTTGGAAATAAAAGAGCAATATGACTGAAGATCAAATAGTCTCGTTAAATCAGGAATACGGGCATCTGAAGCCTCAGGAGCTTCTGGAAATTTTTTTAAACGAATACCGGGGCCGCATAGCGCTTGCCTCCAGCCTGTCGCCCGAGGATCAGATACTTACCCATATGGTGATGGGAACAGACCCCGATGCGGAAATTTTCACCCTCGACACCGGACGACTCTTCCCCGAAACATACGACCTGATGGCCAGAACCAACGCCCGTTATAAAACCCATTTGCGGGTGTACTTTCCAGACAAAGAGGGCGTTGAGGAGATGGTGAACGCCAAAGGGATCAACCTGTTTTATGAATCGGTGGGAAACCGGAAACAGTGCTGCCATATCCGGAAGGTGGAGCCTCTGCGCAGAGCATTCAAGGACAAAAATGCCTGGATCTGCGGCCTTCGCAGGGAGCAGTCGGTGACCCGAACTCATCTGCGAAAAATCGAATGGGATGCTGACAATGGGATGCTGAAAATCAATCCGTTGATCGATTGGACTTCCGAACAGGTATGGGCGTTTATCAAAGAGCATAATATACCATACAATCCGCTCAACGACAAGGGTTTCCTTAGCATAGGATGTCAGCCGTGTACCCGTGCGGTGGAACCTGGTGAAGATGAAAGAGCTGGGCGGTGGTGGTGGGAAAACCCGGAATCGCGGGAATGCGGATTGCACAGGAAGCACTGAATCAGGCAAACTGGCTATTCAGCAGTTTCGACAATCGCGTAGAAATGGCATGGTAATACCGCTTTTCGCGGAAGCCCACTACCCATTGAATGCCGCGTATGGCATTGGTAATGAAGATCTCATCTGCATCAATCAGATCTTTTTGTCTGATGATGCCCCGTTCCAGAGCAAATTCCGATTTGTTTTCTATGATTTTCAGCACATTCCTGCGCATTACCCCGGGAATGCACCCCTCATCAAGTCCCGGGGTGATAATAGTGCCTTTTCTTACGATGAACAGATTTGAGCTGGTAGTCTCGATGATGCTTTCATAGTCATTCATAATCAGCGCATCGTCGCACTGCTGATTTCTGGCATAAATACCCGCCAGCACATAAATCAGGCTGTTGAGTGATTTTAGTGCGTAGAGGGGCTGCACCGGTTTCAGGTTTTGGGTGTACAATGCCAGATACTGGCCAGTTCGGTTAAATTCGAACAGGTTGGCTGAAAGGGGTTTGCATTCTGCCAGATAACCGCACTGGTCGGTATGTGGGGTATACAATCCACCCGAAGACCGGTAAAAGGTGATTCTGAGACGCCCCCCTTCCTTCACTCCGTTGGCATGGGAAATTTCGTCTATCATCGCACCCAGCGTGCTGATATCTGCTGTAAACGGTGGGTTAAGCTGTAAAAACTGGAACGACCGGTTCATCCGGTCAAGATGGTCTTCCAGATGTACTGGCTTGCCATGTATGAGGCGGATGGTTTCAAAAAAGCCATCACCATAATAAAACGCCCGGTTGTCGGGTTGAAGTTTCAGATCTTCAATCCTGACAATGCGTCCGTTATGATGTACAAATGCCATGGTGTTATTCATCTATTTGCTTTAGATGCATGATTCACGGCTGCAAATATAATCTACTTTTTAAAGCACCTGTTATCACAGCATTAAGGAACCTGTTCTGTGGGGGTTTTTGTATGATCAATCTCTGAACCCAGCACCGAATGGGGTATCAGAAAAACCAGCAGCAATACCAGTGAAGCAATGGCTGCCCACCCTTTTTTCTCACGATTTCTGATTTGTATCACCAGGGCAATGAGCCAGAAAATCATGGCCAGCGCCGTTTTGTTATCGGTGAGATCCTGTCCGAAGGGCCAGCCGGTCCAGTAGGCGCCAAAGGCATACTTTTGCATGATAGGGCCGAAAATAAGCCCGCCAGCCAGTAGAAATGCCGTGGTAGCCACAGTGTAGGCAAAGGTGTACTTTCCTTTCCGAAGTGCCTCAAAGCCTGTACGCACGCTGAAAATAAAAGCCAGAAAGATAAAGATCACGTGCAGAATAGTAATCCAGTCGGGGACTGCCCCCTTGAACCGGATAATCACGGGTTCTTCCGTTAGTACGATTTCCCGGTTCTCGTAAAACAGACTTATTTCATACATCACCTTTCCGGCAGGTGGCTGATGGGGTATCCATGCCACGAGCCCCTCTTCGGTCTGCCGCATGGGAACAGCAGTCCAGTCGTCGTGGCTTTTGTACCGCCTAAAACTGAATTCCGCGATCACGTTGGGCTGTTTTACCGGTATCAGGATTTTGGCATCTCCATCACCGCCGAAGGTGCGGATGAGCTTGTAGGGAACCTCTTCCGAACCCAGTTTCACTGTACCTGAAATGGGGTAGGTGGGTCCTGTAAATCTCTGGTAAACAGCAATTCCGGCTCCGAAAACCAATGCCAGGAGCCAAAGAAGAAGGGATCTCAATATCGGATTCATATCGATGCTAAATATTTCTGAGCATCAAAATTACAAAAAAAAGAAAGGGGCAGCCTTGTGGCCGCCCCATCTTCGACAGTGAACAACGCATAGTGTGATTATAGAGCGCCTTCGTCGTAGGCTTTTTCTCCGTGTAATGAAGCATCCAGCCCTTCGTGTTCTTCTACATCCGAAACCCTTACACGGGTAACCTTATTGATGAGAAACAACATAAGCCAGGTAAAGATGAATGCGTAGGCAGATGCAACCACAACAGCAAGAACCTGTTTGCCCAGAAAAACAAAGTTGCCGGAAGCGAGGAGACCATCAGCGCCATTGGCATTGGCCGTTTTGTAGGCAAAAACCCCCAGCAGGATACTGCCAAGAACCCCGCCCACACCATGTACTCCCCACACATCCAGCGCATCGTCCCATTTCATCCTGTTTTTGAGCATCACCGCCAGGTAGCATACCGCGCCTGCTGCAATCCCAATGAGCGGTGCCGACCAAAGCGGCACAAAACCAGCACAGGGTGTAATGGTGGCCAGCCCTGCAATAGAACCCGTAAGAAGGCCTACAAATTTTGGCTTCCTTTCCCTGCTCCATTCAATCACCAACCAGGTGATGGTGGCAAAGGATGCCGCTATATCGGTATTCAGAAAGGCCAGACTGGTAATGAAATCTACCTGTACCTCACTGCCTGCATTGAATCCATACCATCCAAACCACAACAATCCGCTGCCTATCGCCACGAGTGGGATGCTGTTGGGAGTAGAGTTTTTATCTACCCTGGCACCTACAAAAAATACAGACGCCAAAGCTGCAAAACCAGCCGTGGCATGTACCACAATCCCTCCGGCAAAATCAAGTACACCCCAGTCGGCCAGCAGTCCGCCACCCCATACCATGTGTACAAAAGGATAGTATACAAGGATTTGCCACAGCGTAAGGAATATCATATACGATTTGAAAGTTACCCGGTTTACAAAAGCACCGGTGATGAGGGCAGGGGTGATGATGGCAAACATCATCTGGTAGGCAATAAATACAAACTCCGGAATCTTTCCGTTGCCTGCCCAGAGGGTATCCATGCTGATGCCTGTCAGGAAAGCTTTATCGAGATTACCGATGATGCCCCCTTCGCCGCCGCTGAAGCAAAGGGAGTACCCGAAGATTACCCACAGTACTGTTGTCCAGCCCAGGGATACGAAACTCTGGATCATAATGCCCAGAATGTTCTTGCGGGTGGCAAGTCCGCCGTAAAAGAATGCCAGCCCCGGAGTCATCAGCATCACAAGGCTGGTGGCAAGGAGCATAAATCCGGTTGATCCTGTGTCTAACATACCTTTATTAATTAGAAATTAGAAATGAGAAATTAGAAATTTGACGGTGGCTGAGCGGAGTCGAAGCCA
>CAZJZF010000156.1:0-2514 GCA_964550385.1 uncultured Lentimicrobiaceae bacterium
ACATCAGGGTCAATGGTATCGTAGTGGCGGGTGGCATCACCCTTTTATCAGGCTACGGTCCCTATATTCATTACCTCAATGTGAACCACGGGGATGTGATTTCGACAGACTACTATCCCGGAAGCTGGTCGAACGAGAATTATTATGAGGTATATGACAATAACAACAATTTTGTTAAACGCGACGGTTGCAACGATTACAGCTGCAGTCCTTCAGGGGGTTTTATTGCCAATGCCAACTGCGCAGTGCGTGATGTTGCCATGTGGAAGCTGGTGACTCCGGTTACCGGCTGCGCTCTTTCTGCGTCAGAATTGGTGAAAGTACGCATCAAAAATACAGCTGTACAACAAATCGACACCCTGTTTGTATCGTATTCCTGTCCGGACCTTGGCCCAACCTGGTATTCAGATACTTTGTATCAAACCCTTTTAGGCGGCGATACCCTCGATTACACTTTTTCATCAACAGTGAACCTGAGTATTTTAGGTACCTATTCATTTATTCTGGTGGTAACCACAGGCAACGACCAGGGCCCGGCAAATGACACCCTGTTTACCGAAGTAACTAACATCCCCTATATCAGCACCTTCCCCTATCTCGAAGGATTTGAGTCAGGACCGGGAGGATGGATGGAAGAGGGAGACAACAGCAGCTGGGAGCTGGGAGTACCGGATGGCCCGGTCATCGATACAGCAGCTACCGATACGATGGCATGGGTAACCAATCTTACAGGTCCGTACAACAACAACGAATTGAGTGGTGTTTTAAGTCCCTGTTTTGATTTTACCGGCCTCACCAATCCGGTTTTTGAAATGAATATTTGGTACGACACTTACTATGACGACGGAGCCGCTGTACTCTATACAACCGATGGGATAAACTGGAATAAGCTTGGTAACCAGGGAGATCCGACAAACTGGTACAATGCATTCTGGATTGCCGGGTTAAATCAGTTCGGTACCCCACCTGAAGGATGGAGGGATAACTCGAATGGCTGGATAACGGTAAGTCACTTTTTGCCCCAGCTGGCCAATCAACCCTATGTAAGGTTCGCTGTAGTATTTGGTTCTACATCATACAGTTATGGAGGATATGACGGTGTTGCTTTTGATGATATACGAATTTATCAGCCACCTCCAATGACCTACAGTTTCAGCGAAGGGGGGCAACCCAACACCAATGTGGTCGGAAAAGGGATGAAAAATCAGGAGATCATCGGGGTACGCGTGGTGACCAACAGTTCGACAAACCCTCTGGCCATTACCGACTTCATGTTCAACACCACTGGTACTACCAATACGGCAGACATTGATTCTGCAAGGTTGTTCTATTCCGTAGACATCTCTTTTTATAACCCCCACCTGCAATTTGGGGGAGACGTAAAACCGTTGAGTCCTTTCGGATTCAATGACACTTTGTACCTGAGGGAAGGTGAAAACTATTTCTGGCTGGTATACGATGTGGCTGCCAGTGCCACCAATGGCAACTATCTGGATGCCGAAGTGGACTCCATAAAAATCAATGGCACCTGGTATGTTCCGTCCAATAACAATCCATTGGGATCAAGGCAGATACAACCACCGATGGCAGGTACCTACGTGATCGACCAGACGGGTAACGGAGACTATCTGAGTCTGGGCGATGCCATCCACGACCTGGATCACAGAGGAGTGAACGGACCTGTAGTTCTGGATATGCTTCCCGGAATTTATAATGAACGACCTGAATTGAGAAGTGTTTTCGGGAGTTCGGCTACCAATACCATCACCATCAAATCCTCAACAAACGACAGCTCTGCTGTTACCATTCAGGACAGCGCAGTAGCCTGGGAAGACAACTGGGTGTTTTACTTTGAAAATGCATCACACTATATAATTAAACATCTGCATATCAAACCATTATCGAATACTCTGGCCCGTGCCATTAATTTCAGGGGGGTATGTTCCGATATCATTGTAGAAAACTGCATTCTGGAAGGTGCGGCTAATGTGCAGTATAGTGATACCTGGCTTGCTATCGTATTTACTGAAGAATCGGTTGAGAGGATCACTTTCCGCAACAACCGGCTATGGAATGGTGCTTATGGCATTTACAGTTCCAGCTGGAACAATTCATCATCAGACGTCCTGATTTCCGACAATATATTTGACAATCAGTATGCTACCGGAGTATATCTGGAATCACATATCCGGCCAATAATTATTGGAAACCAGTTCAATGGTTCTCAAAACTCAAACTATTACGGAATACAGTGCTATTATCTTACCGATTCCTTCAGAATTATGGCCAATAAACTGGTTTTACTGAACGACGGAATTGGCATCTATCTTTATGATTGTAATGGAGATAACAATAATTATGGAGCTGTTGTCAATAATTTTGTTTCCGTTGCAGCTCCGGTTGGTAAAGGAGCAGCAATTACGTTTACATCAAGTCCTTGTTTGCCTGTAACTAACGTAGAAGTAATTAAATTAGTTCCATCGCCTATTCTTATACTATCATCGGCGTGACTTA
>CAZJZF010000156.1:2524-6154 GCA_964550385.1 uncultured Lentimicrobiaceae bacterium
ATCTATACCAGTTATTTGTACAATGTGGCGATTGCGCACAACAGTGTAAATATGCATTCCGGATCAAACGCCAATGGTTATCCTATTTATATGACAGGCAACTATAACAATTGTTATATCGTTAACAATATTTTCAGCAATGCAGCCGGGGGTGGTTCTATCAGACTCAACAATCCGGGTGGTGTATGGGGTGATTATAACAATTACTACTATACGGGAAATGACTTTGGCAATTACAACTACAATGTAGTCAACACATTACAGACATGGCAGAATCAGTCGGGATTTGACACCCATTCCCAGGTAGCCAATCCAATGTTTTTCTCCAATACCGATCTGCATACCAATGCCCTGGCTGTGAGCAATAAGGGCATGGCGGGCACCGGGTTATTGGTGGATATTGACGGGGAGCCAAGGGATACCTTACATCCCGACATTGGGGCCGATGAATTTCCCCAACCGAATCAGGAAGCCTCATTCGAGGGATTTATCGCACCATTGGGGGATTGCGGTCTTGGTAATGAAACCGTAACCATACGTATCGCAAACAATGGACTGAATCCCATTTCGGGCACACTTACAGCCAGTTACCAGATTCAGGGGGGCGCAGTGGTGAGCCAATCGGTACCGGGAACGATACTTCCGGGCGACACCCTTGATTTCTCTTTTGCAACACCTGCCAATCTTTCGGTTGTGGGATCAGATTCAACTTTCATCCTTCAGGGATGGATTGCCCTGGTGGGGGATCCGATTCAATACAACGATTCGGGCGAGACACAGGTTTGGTCCGGATATGTTCCACCTGCACCTATTGCCGTTAATACCACTGTGAATTACGGCAATGCCGCAGTTCTGTCAGTAACAGGATCCGGCTTGATGAAATGGTATGAAGGGCCTTTTGATACACAATCAATTTTCACAGGAACAACCTACACGACTCCGCCATTGTATGATACCACCACCTACTATGTGGAATCATGGGCTGTTACACCTACACCGGGAGGTTTAAACATCGCACTTACTGCGGTTGCATCCCATTCGGGTGGAGGATCAAGCAATTACGGGCCAGCCAATTACAACGACAACATCATACCTGCTTATCCGAACACCCCATGGGGTTGGGTTTCAACAAATGGTTGGATTGAATACACCTGGCCGTCACCTGTTACTTTCAATGCTGTGAAATTCCATAAATCAGACCGGCCGATGAGCACCTGTACGTTTGAATATTGGGATGGGATTCAGTATGTTCCATTTTATTATTACAGCAATACTGCCATCGATGATTCAGTAGTTTTTCCGGAAATCACAGCAAGCAAACTCCGTTTCAACCAGATAAGTGGCAACAGCAGTCCGAACTTCCGGGAGATCCAGGTTTTTGCCCCTGAAGTCAATGGTTGTCCAAGTCTCAGAATCCCGGTAACTGCCAATGTTACAGCATTCCCCGGAATTGATGCAGGAATTATTGCCATTGATCAGCCGACAGGACAGGCAGTGTCAGGCCTGGCAACTGAAGTTAAAGTTGTGCTGAAAAATTTCGGCACCTCAACATTACAGAATGTTACCATTTTCTGGAAACTTAACAACGTGGATCAGGGTTCCTATGCATGGACCGGGAACCTGCCCCATGGTGGCCAGACAGTTGTAACGATTGACACCTTTGTTTTCAGTCCGGGCCTGCATTGTATTAAATCCTATACAAGCTTGCCCAATGGGTTGCCCGATAATTTCAACCTGAATGACACAACCGGACAATGTTTCAATGCCTGTATGTTAGGCACTTATACCATCGGACCTGCATCAACAGGTTCGTATGATTATCCCAATTTCACCTCGGCAGTATATGCATTAACCACAGCAGGAGTATGCGGAAACGTGATTTTCGACGTGTATCCGGGAACTTACACCGAGCAGATCATCATTCCCGCCATACCGGGAGTTGAACCGAATGCTACCATCACGTTTAGGGGTGTTACACCAGATAGCTCCCTGGCCATCTTACAATATTCCGCCACCAATTCGGGCTTAAACTATACTTTGCGATTCAATGGTGCTTCCTGGGTCACTTTCCAGCATATGACCATCAAGGCAAATGGCACAAGTTACGGACGTGTTGTGGATTTTCTGGGTATCAGTAATAATATTCAGATATTGAATTGTTATATCAAGACCAACACCACCTCAACCAGTTCCAGTTTTGCCTGTATTTACTCTCCCAGTGGATCTGTTTCTGCTTACGTAAACTTCTCCAATAACAGACTGGAAGGGGGATATTACGGAATTTACTGGAATAGCAATTCTTCTCAACGAAACAAGAACCTGCTGGTATTCAATAACATTCTGATGGATTTCTACCGTGGGGGAGTCTATCTTTACTACACCGATACTTTCAATATTGAAGCGAACTGGGTTATCAACAGGCCCACTGCAACTACCCTGTACAGCATCTACAGTTCTAGCTCATTGGGTGCTGGGAAAATATTGAAAAACAGGATCATTGCTTCTTCCAACAGCACTTTCTATGGCATATACCTGTACAACAACGATGCTTCAACCAGTTCAACCCCATATCTGGTAGCAAACAATTACATCACCTACCAGGGAAATCCTACCGGTAGTGCTTACGGAATTTATTCTTATTATAACTATAAACTTGACATCCTGTACAATTCGGTAAGGATGGCTGGTGGAAGCATCTGGGATGGGACGGCCTATTATCAGGACTATGGTGGAAACAACATCAGGTTGGTGAACAACATCTTCTCCAATTTTAACGGAGGCTATGCCATGACTGCTTATTCCACCTACGTTTTTAGCCAGGTTAACCACAATGATTATTACACCACAGGGGGAAATATTATTTTCTGGGACTATGATCATACCACCTTCACCGGATACCAGAATTATGTAGCCGGCCTGGGCTTCGAAACCATGTCGCAGAATTTACTTCCTCCATTTGTTTCTGGTGTAAACCTTGATCTCAACAGCACTTTGCTGTCAGAACTGGCAACTCCCCAGATCAATGTTATAGATGATATTTTCGGGAATGCAAGAGGCATTGCACCCACCATCGGTGCCCATGAGATACCTATCTTGCTCAACGATGCAGGGGTCATAGCTTTCATCGATCCAACCCCATCTATCATTGTTACCGAAGGGGATGCAGTACCGGTTAGTGTTACGATTCAAAATTTCGGCCATGATCCTATAACCAGTGTACTGGTAACTTACCAGGTAAACAATGGAACCCCTGTATCTGCAACTTATACCGGATACCTGATGTATCAGCAGACTGATTACCTGGTTATGCCAGATATTGTAACTCCGGCCGGAAACGTTCAGGTATGTGCCTGGACAACACTCGCGAATGATATCAACACATTCAATGACACATCCTGTATCAGCTATTATGCATTCTCGAACATAGATGCCCATCTTACACAGATTTTCCCGTTGCAGGAAGGATGCGGACCCGGTCTGGATACCGTCAGGGTTGAGATCGTTAATGAGGCAACAGCCCTGTTACCAGCCGGATACACGGTTTCTTACCAACGAGGTACAGATGCAGTGGTGACTGAAACCGTTAACGTTGCCATTCCGGTAGGCGATACCATTGTATATACCTTCAAC
>CAZJZF010000157.1:0-6126 GCA_964550385.1 uncultured Lentimicrobiaceae bacterium
CCGGGCTACAGATTTATCCTTGTATTGCCCGTTGTGCACCGGAAAACCCTCTGGATGAGGTGGATCCGGAACTGCTGGATACCTTCAACCGTTTGGGTATCTCCCTCGACGAGCAGAAGAAGCTCTCTGGAGTTGCCGTGGACGCGGTATTCGACAGTGTTTCAGTAAAAACCACCTTTTCAGAGACCCTGTCCAAAGAGGGTATCATCTTCAGTTCTTTCAGTGAAGCGGTACAAAAGCACCCCGATCTGGTAAAGCAATACCTGGGAACCGTGGTACCCTATGCCGACAACTACTTTGCGGCTCTCAACTCGGCGGTATTTTCCGATGGCTCATTCTGTTATATCCCCAGGGGAGTCAAATGTCCCGTGGAACTCTCTACCTATTTCCGCATCAACGCAGCCAACACCGGACAGTTTGAGCGCACTCTCATTGTGGCTGAAGAGGGATCGTATGTAAGCTATATGGAAGGATGTACTGCTCCGATGCGCGATGAGAACCAGCTGCATGCCGCCATTGTGGAAATTGTGGCGATGAAAGATTCCGAAGTTAAATACTCAACAGTACAAAACTGGTATCCGGGCGACAAAGAGGGTAAAGGAGGGATTTACAACTTTGTAACCAAACGGGGCATCTGCAAGGGTGATCGTTCCCGCATCTCCTGGACACAGGTGGAAACTGGCAGCGCCATCACCTGGAAATACCCGAGCTGTATCCTGATGGGAGATCATTCGGTAGGGGAATTTTACAGTGTGGCAGTCACCAACAACCATCAGCAGGCCGATACCGGCACCAAAATGATCCACCTGGGGAAGAACACCCGCAGCACCATCATTTCCAAAGGGATCAGTGCCGGAAAAAGCAACAACAGCTACCGCGGACTGGTGAGGGTGGCAAAAAATGCCATTAATTCCCGTAACTTCTCGCAGTGCGATTCACTGCTGCTTGGCAGCCAATGCGGTGCGCACACCTTTCCGTATATCAAAACGGAAAACAACAGTTCCATCATCGAGCATGAGGCTACTACTTCGAAAATATCTGACGACCAACTCTTTTACTGCAACCAGCGCGGTATCGATACCGAAAGTGCTATTGGCCTGATTGTGAATGGCTACGCCCGTGAGGTACTCAACCATCTTCCCATGGAGTTCGCGGTGGAGGCCCAGAAACTGCTTGCCATCAGCCTGGAAGGGAGCGTTGGGTAAAAGGGTCATATTTTTGCGTTCAGTAAGAAATATTAAACGATCTATATCAATATAAAAAACCATGCTGACAATACAAGACCTGTACGTTCAAATCAACGGCAAGGAGATCATTAAAGGGCTGAATTTTAGTGTAAATAAAGGTGAAGTGCATGCCATTATGGGTCCCAATGGCACAGGAAAAAGCACTCTGGCCAATGTGATAGCTGGCAAGGAGAGTTATGTGGTTACCGGGGGAGAGATTATTTACAAAGGGATGAACCTGCTGGAGCTGGCACCTGAAGACCGTGCCCGCGAGGGAATATTTCTGGGTTTCCAGTATCCGGTGGAGATACCGGGTGTAAGTATGACCAATTTTATGCGCACCGCCATCAACGAGCAGCGCAAGTACAAAGGGTTACCTCCGATGATCGCTGGTGATTTCCTGCGTTTTATGAAGGAAAAGCAGCAGCTGGTGGAGTTGCAGGATAAGCTCTCGAACCGTTCGGTGAATGAGGGGTTTTCGGGGGGGGAGAAAAAGCGTAATGAGATTTTTCAGATGGCAATGCTGGAACCGGAACTGGCCATTCTGGATGAAACCGATTCGGGTTTGGATATCGATGCCCTGAAGATCGTGGCCAACGGGGTGAACAAGCTGCGCCGACCCGACAATGCTACAGTGGTAATCACCCACTACCAGCGCCTTCTCGACTTCATCGTGCCTGATTTTGTACACGTGCTTTTCGAAGGGCGCATTGTAAAATCGGGGGGCAAGGAGCTTGCTCTGGAGCTGGAAGAGAAGGGATATGAGTGGATCAAGGGTGTGTAATCAGCAGTAACAAAAATGGTTATGAACAACACAATAGGGGTGCCGGAACCGGAAAGGATGAAGGCACTGTTTGAGGAAGCCCTTGAAGGTCTTACCCTGGGAGGTAACGGCCAATTCACAGGGCTGCGCCGTGAAGCGATAGAGCAGTTTCTGCACCTGGGCTATCCGACCCGAAAGCTTGAGGCATGGAAATACACCGACCTTCAACCCTCCCTGTCGATCCCCTACCGGATGCAACTGATGCCTTCGGAGGAGCGCACCGATGCTTCAAAGATTTTTCAGTGCGAGATCCACAACTTCGAGACCTATCTTTTCTCGCTGCTGAATGGTTCGTATGTTTGGGAACATTCGCCCGTATCGGTGTTGCCGGGTGGCGCCATTGTGGGTTCGCTCCGGGCTGCCGCAGAGCAATATCCTGAACTGTTTGCAGCCCATTACGGTCGCTATGCCGATATCCGAAACGGAGCTATGGAGGCGCTCAACACTGCCTTTGCCATGGACGGAATTTTTATCTGGGTACCCGATGGCGTGGTGGTGGAAAAACCAGTGCAGATGGTGAACATCGTGAACCTCAACGAAAATGTGTTCATCCAGCCCCGTAATCTTATCATTGTTGGGAAAAACGCCAAACTTACCCTGGTACACTGCGACGACTCGGTGCAGCACAAGCACAATTTTACCAATGCAGTGTCGGAGTTTTTCATTGGAGAAAATGGTGAACTGGATTACTATAAACTGCAGAATAAAGATGATGATGCCACCCTCATCAACAATAATTATTTTCAACTTTCTGATTACAGCCACCTTACGAGCAATACCCTTACTTTCAACGGAGGACTCATCCGCAACGAGAGCAAGGTAAAGATCGATGGCAGCGGAGCCGAAGCCAACCTGTATGGACTTTACCTGATGGATCGTAAACAGCATGTTGACAACAGGGTGTTTGTGGATCATGCCAAACCCAACAGCCTCAGCAACGAACTGTACAAGGGAATCATCGACGACGACGCCAGTGCCGCCTTTTACGGTCACATCCTGGTGCAACGCGATGCCCAGCAGACCAATGCTTATCAGAACAACCGAAATATCACCCTTACCGACCGGGCACGGGTGGATGCCAACCCATTTCTGGAAATATATGCCGATGACGTAAAATGCAGTCATGGAGCTACCGTAGGTCAGCTTGATCAGGATGCCCTTTTCTATCTGAAAACCAGAGGTATATGTGATCGCAATGCCCGGATGTTGCTGATGTATGCTTTTGCTGCCGAGATTGCGGGAAAAATACAAATACCTGCATTGCGCACCAGAACCGAAGAGATGATTGAAAAACGGCTGAAAGGTGAGCTTTCCATCTGCGACCAGTGCGTGCTGCACTGTAAAGACCAACCGGAGTTCAGAATTGATTTGAGCCTGGTATAAACAACCTCAGAACAGGATGAATTCACAAATAAGGGAGCAGTTTCCGATTCTTGGCAGGCAGGTAAATGGTAGGCCACTGGTATATTTCGACAATGCCGCTACCACGCAGAAGCCTGAAAGGGTAATAGAGTCCATTGGCAGATATTACCGCGAGATGAACAGCAACATCCACCGGGGTGTACATTTTTTGAGCCAGGAGGCTACTACTGCCTACGAGGAAGTGCGTCAGCAGACCGCCCGTTTCATCAATGCACCGTCGCACCGAAGCATCATTTTTACCCGCGGTACCACCGAGTCGATCAATCTGGTAGCACATTCTTTTGGCCAGGCAAGGCTGAAACCGGACAGTGAGGTGATTGTGAGTACCATGGAACACCATTCCAACATTGTTCCCTGGCAGCTTGCCTGTGAAAGATTTGGCGCCCATTTAAAGGTGATTCCGGTGGATGCATCGGGAGATTTGGATCTGGAGGCGTATCAGAATCTGCTGAGTTCGAAAACTGCACTGGTGGCCGTTACCCATGTGTCAAATGCCCTGGGTACGGTAAATCCTGTGAAAGAGATCATTTCCATAGCGCACCGGATTGATGTACCGGTACTCATCGACGGGGCTCAGGCGATGTCGCATATGCCGGTTGACGTACAGGAGCTCGGAGCAGATTTTTACTGCTTCTCGGCACATAAGATGTATGGCCCGATGGGCATCGGAATCTTATACGGCCGTGAGGAGTTGCTGGAAACCCTGCCACCCTACCAGGGTGGCGGAGAGATGATTGAACGGGTTTCGTTTGAAGGAACAACCTACAATGAGCTTCCCTTCCGTTTTGAGGCAGGCACCCCCAATGTGGGTGATGCCATAGCCTTTGGCGAAGCGATGCATTTTATTCATGAGATTGGTTTTGAGAGGCTGAGAAAGCATGAGCAAGAACTGCTTGGCTATGCAATGGGTCGGCTGCAAGAAATTCCGGACATCCGGTTCGTAGGCCAGCCAAAAGAGCGCTCCGGGGTAATATCATTCCTGGTAGGCAATCTTCATCCCTACGATCTGGGAATGATCCTCGATAAATTCGGTATTGCAGTGCGCACAGGCAACCATTGTGCCCAGCCTCTGATGGAAGAATACGGCATCCCTGGCACCGTAAGGGTTTCATTTGCCGTGTATAATACCACCAGCGAGGTGGACCGTATGATGGATGCTCTGGAAAAAGCCATTGAAATGTTGCAGTAAATACCCCACACCATGGCAACGATACACGAGAAAGCTGAAGAGATCAGAGATGAGTTTGCGATGTTCGACGACTGGATGGACAAGTACAACTACCTGATTGAGTTGGGAAAGTCGGTACCGGTAATTGACGAAAAATACAGGCAGAAGCAGTACCTCATTTCCGGGTGCCAGAGTCAGGTGTGGCTTCATGCCGTTCTGAACGAAGGGCGCATTTTCTTTACCGCCGACAGCGACGCCCTGATAACCAAAGGAATCGTACATCTGCTCATCAGAGTGCTGTCGGACGAAACCCCTGAAACCATTCTGGAAGCCGACCTGGCCTTTCTCGACGATATCGGGCTGAAGGAACACCTTTCCCCTACCAGAGCCAATGGCCTGGTTTCCATGGTAAAACAGATGAAGCTGTATGCTCTGGCCTTCAAAGCCAAACTAACGCAATAAAAACATTGAACAAATGGACACATTGGAACTGGAAGGGAAAATACTGCAGGTTCTCAGGCAAGTGTACGATCCTGAGATTCCGGTAAATATCTACGACCTGGGGCTGATTTACGAAATCAGGGTGGAAGCAGAGGGCAAAGCCTGTATTACAATGACCCTCACCAGTCCGAACTGCCCGGTGGCAGAAAGCCTCCCGGTGGAGGTAAAAGAGTCGGTGCTGATGGTACCGGGAATTACCTCGGCAGAAGTTACTGTAACCTTCAACCCGCCCTGGAACAAGGATATGATGAGTGAAGAGGCGATGCTGGATCTGGGGCTCCTGTAAACTGACCCTTTAAAACCCGAATACGGATGCAGAAACCGGGAGAATTTATCCCTGAGGAGGACAGCAGTCACATCCCCGGACTGATACGTAAAGGGGAGGGGCAGACACTGGAATTCAAATTTGAAATTGCAGATGCCAGAAAAATCGCCCGTACACTGGTGGCTTTTGCCAATACCTCTGGAGGAACTTTGCTGGTGGGTGTTAAAGACAATGGAGCAATTGCAGGAATGCGCAGCGACGAGGAATACTACATGCTGGATGCTGCCGCCACCATGTATTGCCGGCCACCGGTTCCCTTTACTCCCCGGCTGCACGATATTGATGGGCGTTACGTTCTGGAAGCATACATTGCCCGCAGCAACGGCGAACTGCACACCGCTCCCGACCGGGAAGGGAACTATAAAGTATTTATCAGAAAAGATGATGAGAATTTATTGCCGGGGGGTATTTATATCAAAATACACAATCTGAGAAGAACGGGACAAGCCGGCAGAATTGAGTATTCCGACAAAGAACAGTTTCTTCTCCATTACCTGAATGAGACCGGTAGTATTACCCTTAATCAATTCAGGCGCAAGGCTGCCATCCCGTACCATCTGGCAGAGCGAATCATTATAAACTTTGTGCTGCTGGGTGTAATTGGGATGGATACCAGCCCATCAGGACACACTTTTTACCTCCTGGATCCGGAGAAATCGGC
>CAZJZF010000158.1:0-5557 GCA_964550385.1 uncultured Lentimicrobiaceae bacterium
CATTAGCACATGAGCACATTAGCACATCAACTCTGAATGATCCCCTTTGCCTTCAGCAGCTCGAAAAAGGCTTTGCGGTACGATTCTCCGATGGGGATCCGTTGCTTTTTGATGATCACATGGTTCCGTTCGATCTGGTCGATGCGGGAAAGGGCGATGATGAAGGATTTATGGATTCGGCAGAAACCCTGAGCGGGAAGCAGATTTTCAATGGTATTGAAGTTCATCAGGGTCATGATTCGCTTTTCGGTGGTTACAATCCCCAGATAATCCTTCATCCCTTCGATATAGAGGATCTCCGAAAAACAGACCTTCTGCATCATCGAATCGGCCTTCACAAGAATGAATTCCCGCTCTGCCGGGGCAGGGGTGACCATAGCCTGATGCCCATTTCCTGAGGGGTGTTGAAACATCTTATCAGTAACTTTATCCACCGCCTGCAGGAACCGCTCCAGGCTGATGGGCTTCAGGAGGTAATCGGTAACGTTGAGTTCATATCCTTTCAATGCAAATTCAGAATAGGCGGTGGTAAGGATGATATGGGGCCGCTCCTTCATGATTTCAAGCAACTGGATGCCTGTGATGTCTTCCATCTGAATATCGAGGAATACCAGATCAATAGGGTTGTTTTTCAGAAATCCCAATGCCTCCAGAGGATTGGTAAAAGTGCCTGCCAGTTCCAGCATTGGCGTTTTTCGCACAAACCCAGCCAGCTTTTCCACGGCCAGGGGCTCGTCATCTACCACCACGCAACGGATTTTTATCGGATCCATAGATGTGCAATATAGCGGTTACCAGTTATGTCCAGATCAAAAGAATGGTTGCCGGGATAGATGAGATCGAGTCTCCTTTTCAGATTTCTTAGCCCGATTCCCCCCACCTTGTCTTTCGGGGATGGTTGCGCAGATATATGGTTTTCTACCACAAAATCGATGGAGTAATCGGCAAAAAGCTTCACGCGCACTGCGGGATTACCGTTTTGCTTGTCGCCGTGTTTGATGGCATTCTCCACCAGCGGAATAAACAGCATGGGTGCAATGGTTCGGGTTGCATTGCGGATATCCACATCAAATTCGATCAGCTCCTTTCCGAACCGAAGTTGCTGCAGGTCGATAAAACTCTGCAGGTATTCCACCTCCTTTGCCAAAGGCACTTTCTCCTCCTCCGACTCATAGGTCACATACCGCATGATCTCCGAGAGCTTCATGATACAGCGGGAGGCTTTGTCGGGATTGGTGTGTACAAGGGTGTCAATATTATTCAGGGTGTTAAAAATGAAGTGCGGATTGAGCTGGTATTTCAGCAGGGCAATTTCGCTTTTTGCATGGTTGGCCTCAAGCTGGGCTTTGGCTTTCTGTTCGTGCAGCCACATCTTTGCGATCTTCAGACCCGCGGCAAAAATTACCACAGCATAGGTCGAAACCAGGTTGTACCAGAAGCTGAAATAAAAGAACCCTTTTCGGGGCCAGTCCTTCATAAAGATCGGAATGTAAATGTAATAGCTTACCGCCTGGTTCAGGAAGATCACCACAAATCCCAAAATCAGGAACAACAAACCAAACATCAGGTACTTCTTTGGGATGACAAATCGTGGGATGAGGAAATACAGGGTGATATAGGTAGCGATGATGTCGATGGGGAGAAATATCCAGGCCCTGAGCCAGAGCACAAAATAGGGTTGTTCGGCATTGATCCAGGTAAGGGCACTGAAGAAGGATACGTATATGATCCAGAAGATCACATGCACCAGAATCCGGTGCCATCTGCTACGGTATTCGAGGAAAAACATAACTGTAATTTTTTTCAAAAGTACGATGACTTATCAAGGATTCTTATTCCCGGAAACAGAAAATATACCAACAGGCATGATCATTCTACCAACAGGAACTTTCCATCGTTCAACGAAATCCGGTTTTTACAGGTACACTTTCATCCCGGGAACCAGATTTCAGAAATTCTTCCTATTTTTCCACCAAACTTAACAGGACTATTTATGAGACGGATCAAAGCCTTTGTTTTCTTCGTATTGATGCTGCAGGGCATGGCATTGTTTGCCTGCACCAGCTACCTGATTACCAAAGGAGCTTCGGCCGATGGCTCCACCATGATCAGCTATGCCGGCGATTCACATGTGCGCTATGGCAATCTGTACTACTTTCCAAGAACCACCTGGCCCGAAGGGAGCATGCTCACCATTTACGATCGTAGTTCCGGCAAACCGCTTGGACAGATTCCACAACCCCGGGAAACCTATCAGGTGATTGGCTTTATGAACGAATTTCAGGTGTCGGTCGGGGAAACCACCTTTGGAGGCCGGAGCGGACTGGAAGACAGTACTGGCATCATCGACTGGGGAAGCATCATGTTCCTGGCTCTGCAAAGGTCGAAAACTGCCCGTGAAGCCATTAAAGTGATGGCAGAACTTGTGGAGCAGTTTGGTTATTACAGTTCCGGTGAGTCTTACTCCATTGCCGACCCCAATGAAGCCTGGATTCTGGAGATCATAGGCAAAGGGGTGGAGATGAAAACCGACAAGAAGACCAAAAAAACGTGGAATGGCAACAGAGGGGCTGTCTGGGTCGCCATCCGCATCCCCGACGGGTACATCAGTGCCCATGCCAACCATGCCCGCATCACCACTTTCCCGTTGGAAAATGGCATTACCAGCATCAGCAGCCTGAATATCAGCCAGATTCACAATCCGGAGGTGGAGGTGGTGTATGCCGCCGACGTAATCGACTTTGCCAGGACAAAAGGATATTATACCGGCGATGGTTCCAGCTTCAGCTTCTCGGATGCCTATGCCCCCCTCGATTTCGGAGCTGCCCGGTTCTGCGAGCTGCGCGTGTGGGCCATGTTCGACCAGGCCTGCGACGGCATGGAGGCGTACTGGGACTATGCCACCGGGAAAACGAAATCACCAAGAATGCCGCTGTATGTGAAGCCCAACCGGAAGCTTACTCCCCGCGATCTGTTTCATTTCAAGCGCAATCACCTCGAAGGAACGGAACTGGATATGACCAAAGACTTCGGTGCCGGACTGCAGGGGATGCCTTACCGATGGCGTCCGATGACCTGGAAATATGACGGAAAATCCTACTTCCACGAACGGGTAACAGCCACCCAGCAGACCGCTTTTTCGTGGGTGGCACAGATGCGCAGCTGGCTCCCCGATCCGATAGGGGGGGTGTTCTGGTATGGTGTGGATGCAGCGGAATTTTCCGTGCATGTCCCTTTCTATTGCGGCATTCTTTCGGTTCCAAAACCTTTTGCCGTTGGTACTGCCGATCTGCTTACGTATTCGGACGAGTCGGCATTCTGGACCTTTAACAGGGTGGCACATTTCGCCTGGCTTTTCTACGATCGTGCCATTGTTGACATCAGAAAAAAGCAGGAAGGGTACGAGGTACGCTACGAAGCCTGGGTGCCGGCTGTGGATATCGCAGCAATGGCATTGTTGAAAAAAGATACCCTGCTGGCCCGGGAATACCTCACCCAATTCTCCCATAGCCTGGCCAATGACCTGGTTGTTGATTGGCGTGAGTTTGGCAACTTTCTGCTGATTAAATACCTGGATGGCAATGTGAAGCAGGAAGAAAACGGACAATTCAAACGCAACCAGTGGGATTTTCCGCTTTCACCGAAAAATCCTGAGTTTCCTGATGCCTGGAAAGAGCAGCTGATCCGTGAAACCGGTGATAAATTTCTGATGCCCGGGAAAGAAGTTCACTGATGTATTTTTTCTTTTACTGCTGACATTCGGGAATTTTATATGTAACAGGTTGATTATTGTGGTTTTCGGGGCTCTGCAATTCTGAACCGGCGCTGGATGCGGTTTCCCTCCTGGTCGGTAAGTGCAAGGGTATGCCAGCCGGGAGGCGGGTTGAGGCTCTTTTTATGTTCCTGTTCGGTTATTCCGATAAAGGCATCATCCAGATACCAGTAGACAGTGCTGTTTTTCTCGCGGTGCGCAACCTCAAAAACCACCTTTTCCTTCTTTCCGGAGATATCTACGGGAATAATAATCTCACCAAGGTCAACCGGGTACACCACCTCCATCGAGGGGCGTGTTTCAGCATCGGGCTGGCAGTCGGGGTGCCAGGGGGGCAGCGATTTGTAGAAAGGGTTCAGGGGTTTATAGTAAAATTCCACCAGGGGAGGTAAAACAAACCAGCTTTGGTGTACCATTTCCGAAGGGCTTACGCAAGATCCGGAAACCCTGTATTGCCCTTCGGGATCCAGGTGGATGAGCTGGTGGTAAGGGCATGCAGGTACACGTATTACAACATCCGGGACATACACTGTATCCTGTTCGGAGCAATAAGCACCCGCGGGGTGGCCGCTATGCCGGCAAATTGCCACAGGCACCAGATCATCCCACGGGGTATCAAACCATCTGGTACGGGGCAGGCGGCTGAAAACGTCGAAGAGTACCGGGGCAGCGCAGGAGGTGCCGGTAAGGCTCGGTCTCCCTTCGCCGTTGGCATTGCCCACCCAAACCCCCACCACATATCTGGGGCTCACCCCAATAGCCCAGGCATCCCGGTTCCCGAATGAAGTTCCTGTTTTCCAAGCAATTACCGGCATGGAAGAGAACCACGACCAGTTCGCCTCCTCATCGGGGCGTGCCACCTCCTTCATGGCCTCGAAGGCGAGCCATACCGAGCTGGCGTGGAACATTTCAGGCTGTTTCAGTTCCCGGGGCTCCTCTGCCAGAAGCCGCTCCAGATCCTCTGCCATCAGCAGGGGAGGCCTGATGTCCCCTTTGCGGTAGTGGCCGTCCGTTTCCCCAAACGTATGGAGAATTCTTCCGAAGGAGGCATAAAACCCGCAAAGTTCCCAAAGTCTTGTTTCAGCACCACCCAGGATTACCGACAGCCCATAGTGGGAGGCAGGGCGCTCCAGAGTGCTCATCCCCATTCCCCGCATCCGGTCGCAGAAACGCGCTGTGCCATAATCCCTCAACATGAGTACTGCCGGAATATTGAGCGACCTTGCCAGCGCTTTTTTGGCAGGGATAGCTCCATTGTAAGCCTTGCTGTAGTTCACCGGACGGAAGTTGCCGATCTCTACTGGCACATCTTTTACCAGCATATCGGGCAGGATCATCCCGTCGTCGAGCATCATGGCATACAGGAAAGGTTTCAGGATGCTGCCACTGCTTCTTCGGGATGGAATGATGTCCACATCTTCGCCAAACCCCTGTCCTGTTCCGGTAATATTGCCTACATAGGCTAAGGTGCTTCCGGTGCGGGTATCGAGCACCAGCACTGCCAGGTTTTGGATAGAGGAAGCCGAAAGCTGCTGATGGTGCCGGGTGGCAATCTCCTGCACCATCTGCTGCATTTGCAGTTGCAGGGTGGTATGGCAAATTTTCCCCCGGTTGCCCTCCTTCACCAAACGGGTAAGCAGATGTGGCACCAGGTTGGGGATGGGTTCAGGCGCCACCGGCAGTGGCTCCGACATGGCCAGATCGCAGGTCTCGTCTGAAATCCTGCCATGGTGACGAAGCTGCATCAGCAGCCGGTTGCGTTTCTGCATCAGCTTGTCCGGATTC
>CAZJZF010000158.1:5589-6112 GCA_964550385.1 uncultured Lentimicrobiaceae bacterium
GCTGTTGGGCAACACCGCCAGGGTGGCAGCTTCAGCCCAGCTCAACAGGTGGCTGCTTTTTCCAAAATAGCGCCAGGAAGCCGATTCGAGCCCCACCACATTGCTGCCGAATGGGGCGTGTGCAGCGTAAAGCCGAAGGATATCCTCCTTGCTGTGGGTCACCTCAAGCCGCATGGCAAGCAGGATCTCTGCCATCTTTACCGGAAGTGTTCGCGGTGGATTGCCCTGCGACATACGGATTACCTGCATGGTAAGGGTGCTGCCACCCCGTTTTACTTTTCCCGAACGGATGTTTTCCCACAATGCCTTGCCGAGCGAAGGGAAATGTACCCCGTTGTGCATAAGAAAATGGCGGTCTTCCGACATCAGCAAAGCTGCAACATACCGCTCCGGTAAGGTGTCGGGAATGGGAAACCGCCATTGTTCATCGTCGGCAACCCGGGCACTGAGTAAGCGCCCCTCCAAATCTGTAACCACGGTTGAATAGCTGGTTTTGAAAAGGGGTATCGGCAGGGCGGTAAAA
>CAZJZF010000159.1:0-6085 GCA_964550385.1 uncultured Lentimicrobiaceae bacterium
CTTGTACACCGTCATCAGAGCTTCCGACAAACGGTATTTGTTGTAGAGGTCGTCCATGGCACCAATCGTCTGGTTGAGCCTGGCATCGAACCAGCTAACGGCAGCCACCGCATATTCAGGCTGGGGCAGAGAGGGATCAGGTTGCCACCCTTTTACCAGGCGCAGGGCATTCCAAATCTTATTGCAGAAGTTTCGCCCCTGCTCACAAAGCCCTTCATCAAACGGCAGATCATTGCCGGCCGGAGAGGTAAACAGCATACCTGCACGCACACCGTCGGCACCGTATTGCTCCATCAGCGCGATGGGATCGGGCGAGTTGCCGAGCTGCTTCGACATCTTGCGCCCCAGCTTATCACGAACAATACCGGTGAGGTACACATTTTTGAACGGGATATCATCCCGGTACAGATAACCCGCCATGATCATGCGGGCTACCCAGAAAAACAGAATTTCGGGAGCAGTGATCAGGTCGTTGGTGGGGTAGTAGTACCGGATATCGGCATTCTCAGGTTTCCGGATCCCATCGAACACTGCGATAGGCCAGAGCCACGAGGAGAACCAGGTGTCGAGCACATCGGGATCCTGCTCTATTTCTGTGATCTCTACCTTCCGACCAAGCAGCGTTTCGGCTTTCCGAACAGCCTCTTCACCAGATTTGGCCGCCACCATGGTGCCGTCGGGGAGGTAGAACACCGGGATACGCTGCCCCCACCACAGTTGCCGCGAGATGCACCAATCGCGGATGTTTTCCATCCAGTGACGGTAGATGTTCCTGAACTTTGCCGGATGAAACTGCACCAGCTCATCCATTACAGCTGAGAGGGCAGGCTTCGAAATCTCGCCCATCCGGAAGAACCACTGCATCGAGAGCTTGGGCTCAATCACCTCGTCAGTGCGTTCCGAGCATCCCACTTTGTTTACATAATCTTCAACTTTTACCAACTGCCCGCTCTCCTCCAATGCCTTCGCCACCGCCTTGCGGGCAGCAAAACGATCCATTCCGATGAAAAGCTCTGCTTTTTCGCACAGGGTTCCATCGGGATTAAAAATGTCGATCACCGGCAGGTGATGTTTGATGCCGATTTCGTAGTCGTTGATGTCGTGGGCTGGTGTGATTTTCAGACAGCCGGTACCAAACTCCATATCTACGTAAGCGTCGGCAATTACCGGTACCGGGCGATTTACCAGTGGAACCAGCACGGTTTTCCCCACCAGAGCCGTGTATCGTGGATCCTCCGGATGAACGCACACTGCGGTATCCCCAAGTATCGTTTCGGGACGGGTGGTGGCAATGTTAATCCATTCGTTTTCAGTATCTTGAACCCGATACCGAACGTGCCACAATTTCGACTGCACCTCTTTATAGATCACCTCCTCATCCGAAACGGCCGTGAGGGCTTTCGGATCCCAGTTCACCATGCGTACACCCCTGTAAATCAATCCTTTTTCAAACAGATCGATAAACACATCCAGCACCGATTCGTAATAGTGCGGATCCATGGTGAAGTTGGTGCGTTCCCAGTCGCAGGAGGCGCCTAGCTTTTTCAGCTGCTCGAGGATGATACCGCCATGCTTCTCTTTCCATTCCCAGGCGTGCTCCAGAAACTGTTCGCGGGTAAGGGTGGATTTGTCGATCCCCTCATCCCGGAGTTTGGCCACCACCTTGGCTTCGGTGGCAATGGAGGCGTGGTCGGTTCCCGGCACCCAGCAGGCATTAAAGCCCTGCATCCTGGCACGGCGCACCAGGATATCCTGAATGGTGTTGTTGAGCATGTGCCCCATGTGGAGCACTCCCGTAACGTTTGGCGGAGGGATAACGATGGTATAGGGTTCGCGTTCATCGGGAAGCGACCTGAAATACCCTTTCTGCATCCAGTGGCTGTACCATTGTCCTTCGACCTCGATGGGATTGTATTTGGTGGGAATCTGCATAAATCACATACGTTTTTGTAATAGCCCGCGAAATTACAAAAAGATCGGCAAGGGAAGGGTGCTTCCGGCGATAATCCCCTATCTTTGCCCCGAAAACCTGCCTGAGATGGATACCAGAACCCGATACGGATACCTGGAAGGGGTCATTTCTATCATTGCCAACACCCTGCTGTTTGCCCTGAAGTACTGGGCCGGAATTGTGTCCGGTTCGGTAGCCCTGCTGGCAGATGCCTGGCACACCCTCTCCGATACCATCAGCTCAGCGATGCTCATCGCAGGCATAAGGCTTTCGGTGCGCAAACCCGACAAGAAGCATCCTTTTGGGCACGGCCGCTGGGAACAGGTAACTGCCATCTTCATAGGCTTCATCCTGGGCATCATCGCCTGGGATTTCCTGTCGGCATCCTATACACGGTTCAGATCGCATGAAGCGGCAAACTTTGGCACCCTGGCGATCGTGGCCACAGTGGTTTCGGTGGTGGTAAAAGAGGCGCTGGCTCAGTTGGCATTCTATTATGCCCGGAAAACCGGCAACACTGCCATCCGGGCCGACGGCTGGCACCACCGAAGCGACGCCTTGTCGTCGGTTGTACTACTGATTGGCCTGATGTTCCGCAACCAGTTCTGGTGGATCGACAGCGTGCTGGGATGCATCATCGCATTAATGCTGTTTTACACCACTTTCGATATCATCCGTGATGCCATCAGCAAACTGCTGGGAGAAGAACCGGGCGAAGAGCTGATCCAGGAGATAAGCAGGGTTGTAAACCATACTGCCGGAGAAGATGTGCGCCCCCACCATTTTCATATCCACCATTACGGATCACACCGTGAACTCACCTTTCACATCAGGGTAAAACCCGATACTGATGTGAAAACAGCGCACTGCCTTGCTACAGCCATCGAAAAATCGCTTAAAGAACAGATGCATATCACATCCACCATACACATCGAACCGGAAGGTGTTATCCATAAATAGTAGTTGCTATGAGAGATCCCATTTTCCTTCCAAAATTCTTCACAGTACTACGCCATGAATACAGCCGCGATCAGCTCCGCAGCGATTTGATTGCCGGGGTTGTAGTGGGTATTGTAGCCCTTCCACTGGCGATTGCTTTTGCCGTTGCTTCGGGTGTGTCGCCGGAAAAAGGGCTCATTACAGCAGTGGTAGCCGGCTTCATCATCTCTTTTCTGGGAGGCAGCAGGGTTCAGATTGGTGGCCCCACCGGAGCTTTCATCGTGGTAGTGTATGGGGTTGTTGCCCAATATGGGATGGAGGGTTTGCTGGTATCAACCCTGATGGCAGGGGTTATTCTGATTGGCTTTGGGCTGCTGCGGCTCGGCTCCGTATTGAAGTTTATCCCTTTCCCCCTGATCGTAGGATTCACCAGTGGCATTGCCGTTATCATTTTTTCGACCCAGGTAAATGATGCGCTGGGATTAGGCATCACAGGGATGCCTGCAGGCTTTCTGGAGAAATGGGGGGTGTATTTCAGCCACACTGGACCCATTAATTACTGGTCGGCCGGACTTACACTACTTACCATACTGATTGTTGTACTGGGAAAGCGCTTTACCGGAAAGATCCCGGGGGCTTTCATTGCCCTCGTGTTGACTACCCTCCTGGTAAGCCTTACGCAAATTCCGGTGGCCACCATCGAAACCGTATTCGGATCCATCCCTTCCGATTTTTCGTTTGAAATTCCTGCCATAGACCCTGCCAATATTTCGAAATACATAGGCCCCGCCTTTACCATTGCATTTCTGGGAGCCATCGAATCGCTGCTCTCGGCAGTGGTGGCCGACGGCATGATTGGTGCCAACCACCGATCCAATACAGAGCTTATCGCACAGGGCATTGCCAACATCATCTCGCCGATTGTTGGGGGCATACCGGCAACCGGCGCCATTGCCCGCACCGTTACCAACATTAAAACCGGAGGCAGAACCCCCATTGCGGGAATCGCTCACGCAGTTACCGTGCTGATGATCATGCTTTTCCTGGGCAATTATGCAAAACTGATCCCCATGCCCTGCCTCGCCGGAATCCTTATCGTTATTGCCTACAACATGAGCGAATGGCGCAGCTTCCAGTCCATCCTGCGGGGATCGAAATACGACATCGCAATCCTGCTTACTACCTTCTTCCTCACAGTCCTGGTGGACCTTTCGGTAGCCATACAGGTGGGTATCGTCATATCAGCCTTGCTGTTCATGCAAAGGATGTCGAAATCGAGCGAAGTAATCAAAGCCGATACCGATGCCGATATGATCGAAAACTATTCGTTCGTACCCGACAGCATTGAAGTGTACGAAATCAGCGGCCCTTTCTTTTTTGCCGCTGCCCGAAAATACCGCGAGGTGCTGAAAAACACCCGCGAATGTTCAAAAATCATCATCATCAGGATGCGGCATGTGTCGTTTATCGATACTACAGGCATCCAGAATTTCAGGGAGATTATTCGTGACCTCCAGAATTCCGGCAAAAAGGTGCTGCTCTCCGGGGTGAGGCCCGAAGTGTTCGAAGAGCTCGAGAAAAACAGGCTGGTGTTTATGGTAGGTAAGGCGAACATTTTCAGCCACTTCGACTTTGCCATCGAAAAAGCGATGAAGATGGTTGAAGAACCGGAAAAACCCCAGACAAAATGATAAAATTTCTTCGGCACTTTTGCTGGTTCATCCTGCTGGCAATGGCAGGTATGCCTGCCATGGCACAGCAAAAAGCACTTCCCCCTTTCATCACCGACAGCCTTGATGCTTACATCAACCGGGCACTGGAAAAATGGGATATTCCGGGCATTGCAGTGGCCATCGTTAAAGATGGAGAGGTTGTGGTTCAGAAAGGTTACGGCTATGCGGAAAAGGATGGAAAAACGGCGGTGAATGAACACACCCTGTTTATGATGGCCTCCAATGTTAAGGCTTTTACCGGAACCGCTATGGCGATGCTTGAGCACGACAGCCTCTGCAGCCTCAACGACAAAGTGACGAAATGGCTGCCGGGGTTCAGGCTCTATGATGCATATGCTACCAGCAACGCAACACTCAGAGACCTGCTCGCCCACAACCTCGGATACTCCACTTTTCAGGCCGACTGGCTCTGTTTTTACTCAACCCTGAACCCCGAGGATATTTACACTTTCTACCCGCAGGTTAAACCGCCATACACATTCAGAGAAAAGTACGGGTATTCCAATATCGCGTATTTTTTTGCCGGAGAATGTATTGAGGCGATAAGCGGGATGGAATGGGAAGATTACATGCAGCAGAAACTCCTGAATCCGCTGGAAATGCAGCGTACGCAACTCTACTCCAAAGGATTGTCGGGTCTGCCCAATGTAGCATGGGGGCATACCCTGGAAAACGGAGCGATGAAAAAATTCCCCCATACCAACATCGATCTGATCGGAGCGGCAGCAGGCATGTCATCTTCTGCCTCCGACCTCTCGCACTGGCTGATGGCACAGCTTAATGGCGGGAAATATAATGGCAGGCAGGTCATTCCGGCCAAAGTGATTGACAAAGCCAGAATGCCAGTGACTCTGATAGGACGAAACCAGCATTTGTACAATACCACCCACTATGAACTGTATGGACTGGGCTGGTCTATGGAGGATTATGAAAACAGGGAAGTAATATCCCACAGTGGTGGCATCTGGGGGTTTGTAACAGGGGTATCACTTGTGCCTGAACTTGGACTGGGCATCGTAATCCTTACCAACAACGACGAGAACTGGTTTTATGAAGCCCTGAAATGGGAGATCATCGATGCATTCATGGAACTCCCCTATCGCAATTATTCTGACGAATATCTCATGCGATTCAGGCAAAGGGCTATGATCAAAACACTGAATGAGCAGGAATGGAACAGCAAGATTACAGAAACCTTCCCCTTTGGCCTCAATGCCAGCGACTTTGCCGGAACCTGGACAAATCCTCTGTATGGCACAATGGAGATTAAGGTGGTGAAAGAAGGGCTGAAAGCCACCTTTGAACACCATCCCGGCATGGAAGCCCTCCTGAAGCCGATGCAGGACAACAATTTCCTATGCACCTACACACCATCACGCTGGGGTACCTTCAGACTGAAAACCGAACAGGATGAAGCAGGGAGGCTCTTCATCGATATCCGCGTTGCCGACCGCCTCGACCG
>CAZJZF010000160.1:0-6066 GCA_964550385.1 uncultured Lentimicrobiaceae bacterium
TGCCAGAATGTGGAGCTGGACCTTTGAATATGAAAACGGCAAAAAAGGATCGAAACTGATTGTTCCGATAGACCAACCGATTCTTCTGGATCTGATTTCGGAGGATGTTATCCACTCGCTGTATATCCCGGCTTTCAGGGTAAAGGAAGATGTGGTTCCGGGCCGTACCAACAAAATGTGGTTTGTCGCCAAACAATTGGGCGAGTTCGATTTGTATTGTGCTGAATATTGTGGATTGCGACATGCTTTTATGTTAACTACGGTAAAGGTATTGCCGCAAAATGAATATGATGCATGGTTTGCCGCCGGAATGGATACCACAGCAGTAGACCTGGTTTCAGCCGGTTTTGAAGTACTGCAGGTATACGGGTGTGGCGCCTGTCACTCCTCCGATGGAACCAAGTCTGTGAGTACCACCTTCAAAGATCTTTACGGCTCAAAGGTTGATGTTTTGGAGGGCAGTACCCCTAAAAGTCTTGTGGTGGATGATGAGTATGTCCGTAAGGCAGTTTATGAGCCCAATGCACAGGTAGTTAAGGGGTACACTCCCGGACTCATGCCAGGATACAAAGATAAGATTTCGGAGCAGGAGATGGTAAACCTGATTGCCTACCTGAAATCCATATCCAAAAACACAGGTTCACAGTGATCGGCATTGTCAAACAGGTTGCAGGGCTGATCAAGGCACGTATTGCCCTGGCAGTAGTGCTCAGTGCTGCAGTGGGTTACCTGGTGGTAAATGGACAAGTTGATGACGGGTTGGTATGGCTTTCGGTTGGTGTGTTTCTGCTCGCAGCCGGCTCAGCTGTCATCAACCAGATACAGGAAATGCGATTTGATGCGTTGATGGCACGAACTGCCGAAAGGGCTCTCCCAGCCGGAGCCATCAACAGAAACCCTGCTTTGGTTTTGGCGCTTGCCCTCACTTTGTCCGGGATATCCCTTCTATGGGTTACCTGCGGATGGATTCCGGCCTTGCTGGGTCTGTTTACACTGCTATGGTACAATCTGGTGTATACTCCTCTGAAACCCTACACCCCATTTGC
Organism: uncultured Lentimicrobiaceae bacterium; assembly: GCA_964550385.1. GTDB lineage: Bacteria > Bacteroidota > Bacteroidia > Bacteroidales > SKPS01 > SKPS01. The sequence continues at coordinate 1,047 of CAZJZF010000160.1, forward strand.
CCTGATTATCGGAGCCCTGGTAGGCGCTATTCCTCCTGCCATTGGTTTTACAGCTGCCGGGGGTAGTCTGGGCAGTGAAATCCTGTGGATGCTTGCCCTGTTCTATTTTGTATGGCAGGTGCCCCATTTCCTGCTCCTTTTGCTAAGGTACGGAGATGAATACATCAAGGCAGGGTTCAGACCGCTGAGCCGCTACCTTACCATTCGTCAAATGGCAATGTTAACTTTTGTCTGGATTGTGGCTCTGGTTTCTGTGGGTGCTTTCCTTACACTTTCAGGTCTTATTCGCCGCGACCTGTTTGTTATCCTTCAAGCCATTGTAAGCATAGCATTCGTTGCCGTGTCGGTGCCGCTGCTATATCCTGCCGCACACGAAAGGCATATTCCCCGGATGTTCAGGCTCATCAACGGGTTTATGCTGCTGATGTCGCACTTTATTATGCTGGATCAGATCTTCTGATCATCGATTCTTCGGGAATCTGCCGCAGTTTTCTGATAAAGGAATCGCTTGATTTTCTGTGTAGGCGTGCGTTCAAAAGGTTGCGACTGTTCAACTACTCCTTGTAACCGGGAAAATTTATTTACCTGCTGGTTTACATAATTATGAATCTCGGCCAGTATTTCCTTTACCTTCTCACGCAACACATTAGCATCTTCCCTCATTTGGGTAAGGTGCTCTTCAATGGCTTCATAATCGAGGTGAATCAGCCCGGTAAGTTTCCCCTTTTGTTCCACCACCAGCGATTCTTTCACGAAGTTACGGCTGTTGATGATGTTTTCGATGTCTTCCGGAAATATATTTTTACCGTTTGCCCCAATGATGGTGGTTTTCAGCCTTCCCTTGATATGCAGTTGCCCTTTGGTATCGATAAATCCAAGATCACCGGTTTTAAACCATCCTCCCTCTTCAAAAACTTCCTGGGTAAGTTCCGTATTGCGATAGTATCCCTGCATGATGTTATTTCCCCTGGCCTGAACCTCACCGATCCCGGTTTCCGGGTCTGCCTTATAAATTCTCAGCTCCACTCCGTCCATCGCTGGACCTGTCGATTGCCAGGCAAATTTTCCCGGGCTTCCTCCCGCCAGCAGCGGAGAGGTTTCTGTGAGACCATAACCAATGGCGTAAGGGAATCCCCCATCGCGCAGAAAGGTTTCAACCCGGGCATCCAGCTTCGAGCCACCAATTCCATAGAATTTAAGGGCTCCACCAAACGTGCGGTATACTTTTTTTCCGGCAACCCTATGAAGTAAACGTTTACCAAGGCGTCCCCGATATAGGGTTCTTAAAACCGGGCTGCTGTTGAATTTGGGATATACGCTTTTCCAGAAAACCTTTTCAATCAACAAGGGAACGGTAAGCATCAGGGTAGGCCGGATACTCTGCATGGCAGGCAGCAACACCTGTGCGGTGGGTGGTTTACGAAGGTACTTCACGGAAGCTCCTGCTGAAAAAGGAAGAATCAGCCCCAGCGTGAACTCATAGATGTGGGATAATGGCAACACCGACAGAAACCTGTCTTTGTCATCAATGGGCTGGATTTTGGCACTTCCTGCAACAGTAAAAAGGATATTGCCGTGACTGAGCATCACCCCCTTGGGATCTCCGGTGGTACCACTGGTATAAATGATAGAGGCCAGATCGTTTTCCGCCAATTCCACTTCACCGATGTGAAGCGGTTTCACCGGTTCCGTTTCAGTTTCCCCGGCAGGCATGTTCTGTAATTCCTCAAGGATGATTTTATGGTAACCCTCAGGAATGTTTGATGCATGATTTTTCGAGGTAAAAACCATGGTAGCCCCGGAATGCACCAGGATTTTTGCCACTTCGTGCGCCTTAAAATCGGGCATCAGCGGCACTGCAATACCACCGGCAGAAGTGATGGCAAGATAAGCCATCGACCATTGAGGCATGTTGTGCGAAAGAATGGCAATCCTGTCCCCTTTTTTTACTCCAAGTTGGTAAAGCCAGCCGGCTATCTTTTCGGTGATCTCTTTTAACTCCCGGTAAGTATATACTTTGTCATCTACAAAACCCACTGCTGCGTGGTCAGGAAAGCGATCTGCTGTTGCACTGAACAGTGCTGGAATTGAGGTTGCTGGCATACCTTTGGTTTTGGTTTTATCAGGCGGCAAAGGTACCTTTTTAATCCCTGCAGCCAAATACCCTTTGCCATCCTGCTGAAAATAAAATATTTTTGCAACTTTTAAGTTAGAAGATGACCCGAAAACTGTCGCATACAATATCTACTGAACCTATGCTCTTATTTCCCCGGAAAACCTATACCATTGGCCTGGCAATTCTGGTGTGCCTGATGATCATCGCCGGATGCGCCACGGACAAGGATGCCTGGATCAACAGAAACTATCATAGCCTTACTACCCATTACAACGGGTATTTCAACGGGAATGAGAGCCTTAAGGAGGGAGTTGCCCAGATCAGGCAAAATCATAAAGATGATTATACCCGGATACTTCCGGTTTTTCAATACGGCAGCCAGACTACGGCTTCAGGAGCCAACAGCTATATGGATGTGGCGATAAAAAAGGCTTCTGTAAGGATTTCCAAAAGCACCATGTTTATCAGAGGTGCCGAAAAGAATCGCTGGATAGACGATTGCTGGATGCTGATCGGCAAAGCCCATTTTTATAAGATGGAATACGAACAGGCTATTCAGAATTTCGATTTCGTAATTGCCCGGTATAAGAATCAGCCAACCCGGTATGAAGCCATGCTATGGAAAATCAGGGCAAACAGCCAGATGAAACGCTTTGGCGACAATGAAGCCCTGATGGGATTGGTGCAAAACAGCATTGAATCGAACGAGGCATCTCCGGCTGTTAAAAGATTATTCCCTCTGGTACAGGCCGATCATTTTCTGCAGCAGGGAAATGAAGAAGCTGCCGTTGAACCTCTTAAGCAGGCCATCAACCGTACCTGGAGCAAACGAACCAAGGTTCGCAGTATGTTCATCCTGGCACAGATTTATCAGAAACAGGGAATGCTCGAGGAAGCTGCACGCTTTTATGGCAAGGTGATCGAAAAAAACCCACCCTATGAAATGGCTTTCAATGCCAAAATCAATATGGCCCGATGCTACAGCGCCGAGAAGAATGGCTCCAGAACCATCAAAAAGTATCTGGACAAGATGCTGAAGGATGAAAAGAATAAGGAGTATCTCGATCAGGTGTATTTTGCTATGGCAGAGGTGTATATGAAGGAGAAGAATGACACCATGGCCATGAAGAACCTCAGGCTCTCTGTGGCAAACTCGAACGACAACCCCAACCAGAAAGCCCTTTCCTCGCTGCTTCTCGCTGACCTTCATTTTAAATACGAAAACTACCAGGATGCCCAGGCATACTACGACAGCGCCGTAACCTATCTGCAAAAAGATTATCCGGAGTATGATGCGCTGATGGTGAAGCACAAAATTCTTACAAAACTGGTATCCCACATTCTGGTGGTACAGATGCAGGATAGCCTCCTTCGCCTTTCTGCGATGACCCCGGCCGAAAGAACCAGAGTGGTCAATGGTATTATCAGTGAAATCAACCGGAAGGAACAGGAGGCAAAAGCAGAAGAGGCTTCAGGCAGGCAAAATATTGGTTTTCTGGAAATGGAGAACAGGACTCTGAACCAGATGCAGAAGTCTACCAGCGAATGGTATTTCGACAACCCTACCACCCGCAGCTTTGGTTTTACTGAATTCCGGAGCAAATGGGGCGAGCGGAAACTGGAAGATATGTGGCGCATCTCTTCAAAGATGGGCGATGCCACCTTGCTGACCCCCGAAGAACTGCTGGCCGACAGCCTGAGACAAGACAGCCTGAAGGCGGTAGCCGCCAACCTGAAAAACCCTGATTTCTACCTGAAAAATATCCCTACTACCCCCGAGGCGATTGAAGCTGCAAACCTGAAAGTTGAGAAAGCGCTTTATAATATGGGGTATATCTATTACCACGATTTGACAGATCTCGATAAATCGGGTGAAACCTTCGACCAGCAAATTAAAAGATACCCCAAGGGGGAATACGTACCCCCGGCTTTGTACCAGCTTAGCCTGGTGTATACCGATTGGGGTTTTGCCGACAAATCTGCCCAGTTCAGAAATCGCCTGGTGAAGGAATTTCCTGATCACGAATATGCAAAAATCATCTCCGACCCGGACTATTTTTTAAAGAAAGCCCAGGCCGTATCGGCACATAAGGCCTATTATTCTGAAACCTGGAATCTGTATCAGGAAGGGAAAAATCAGGTTGCAAAAAGCCGGTGTGATTCTGCTTTGGCGAACAGCGGATTTGTAGATGGCCATCCGAAATTCAGCCTGCTGAAAGCTGTGATCACCGGGCAAACAGAAGGAAAACCTGCTTACCAGCAGGCACTGGAGTATACTGCCAGTAAATATGCCAAAACTCCCGAAGGAGTTTATGCCGCCAGTCTGCTGAAAATGCTGGCAGGCGATCAGGAGATTAAAGATACCTTTAAACCGGATCCTGACAAGGTAACCGACTATTCCATCTACGCATTCTCCAGTGGAAAACCTCATTTGGTGCTTATCATTGTTGATACCAGGCATGGCAAAAGCGACCGGGTAAAGAATAAAATTTCTGATTTCAACCGGAAATCATTCTCCCTTAAAAACCTGAACACCACCAGCACCATCCTTGCCTCTCCACTGGAGATGATTACCATAACCGGTTTCACCGATGCCAAAGACGCCAAAATCTATTACGATGCACTCCAGTCTGGCAATATCATCACCGGCAAAGATGCGGAGGGGCAGTTCTACATCTTCCCGATTTCCACCGACAACTACCCCATCTTTTTCAAAGACAAGGATCTGGAGAAATACCAGGCCTTTTTTAAGGATCATTATCTGAAGTAGCGAGCCTGGCACTCGTTGCGATTATACTGTTCAAATGTTCAATTGTTCAAGCGTTCAAATGGGTCGTTCCTGGATACAAGTTCCAAGGAGGCAACGCCCCTCTCCTTGAGGAGAGGGGTTGGGGGTGAGGTGCA
>CAZJZF010000161.1:0-5997 GCA_964550385.1 uncultured Lentimicrobiaceae bacterium
TGGTATGCCGCACCCGGTATCATTCAGCGGCCAAAGTTACAGAAATTGGCGAAACCTGCATTCCGGCCCCTGGAGATCGGCCACCTTTATGAACAGGAATCTTATCGTAGAAACGTCGGTTGATGAAAAATAAACCTTACTTTTGGGAAGCCTCCGGAAGATCCCCAAACCATGAAAATCGCCCTGATATCCGATATTCACGAAGATTATCCAGGCCTCATCAAAGCAGCCCGGCTCATAGAAAGACACCGTTGTGATGAGGTAGTCTGCCTGGGAGATATTGTGGGGTTCAGTGTTCCGTTTTATAACTACTTCGATGCACGAAACGCCAATCAGTGCGTGCGCTGGGTGAAGGAAAACTGCAGGCTTACCATCGCCGGCAACCACGACCTGTATGCCCTTAGGAAAATTCCCATCTCCCCGGTGCGCGGCTTCTCCTATCCCGCAAACTGGTACCAGCTCCCTTTCAGTGAACGGAGCAAACTTGCCTCCGGCAGCCTGTGGTTGTACGAGGACAATGAACTCTCGGCACTCCTGGATGCGGATTCCCGCGAATTTCTGCTGGCTCTGCCGGAAGAGATTATAGCAGAGTACCATGGAATCCGCTGCCTGTTTACCCATTTCATTCATCCTGATGCTACCGGATCTGCTACCCGATTCCTGCTGCAGTTCAACGACCTGATTCCCCACCTGGACTACATGATTCAAAACCATTGCGCTTTGTCATTCTCAGGTCATATGCACTGCGATGGTTTGATGAAAACGTTCCACCACCACGACCTGATAACCAAAGGTTTCAACCGGAAAGTGAAACTTGCCTCCACCGACTGGATCGGATTGCCTTCGGTAGCCGGGACAAAAAATTCCGGTGGTTTCATGATATGGGATACAGTGCAGCAATCCGTTGAAGCGGTATCGCTGAGGAAAATATCGCTGAAGATTTAACCATAACCCCTATGACACACAGCACTAAACGTACCCGCAGAAGTTTCCTGTACAACATCGTGCTCCCCTCCGCGCTGGCGGTGCTGCTGTTTGTGGCAACCCTGTTCCTGATCGTCATTCCTTCGTTCGAAAAAGCAATGATGGACCGAAAAAGGGAGATGATCCGGGAACTTACCAACGCCGCTACCAGCATCCTCGAAAAATACCACCGCGATGAAACCGAAGGGGTGCTTAGCCCCGAAGAAGCCCGTCGCACCGCCATCTCCCGCATCCGTTACCTGCGTTATGGCGACGAAAACAAGGACTATTTCTGGATCACCGACACCATTCCGGTAATGGTAATGCACCCATACAGGGAAGAACTCAACGGGCAAAATCTTTCAGGATACAAAGATCCCAGAGGGAAGAAACTGTTTGTAGAGTCTGTGAAAATTGCCCGCAAGGAAGACCATGGCTATGTGGACTATATGTGGCAATGGAAAGATGATGCCACCCATATTGTTCCCAAATTGTCGTATGTAAGAGCCTTCAAACCCTGGGGTTGGATCATCGGTACCGGAATCTATATTGAAGATGTAAAAAAAGAGATTGCAGGTCTCACCAACAGTTTTGTCAGGATCAGCATCCTGATTTCCCTCATCACCGCTTTGATCCTGTTTTACATCGGGCGGCAGTCGTTCAGGATCGAAAACAAAAGGATCAGAGCCGAAGAAGCCCTGGTGCAGTCGCGGGAGAAATACCGGTCGCTGGTGGAGGCATCCACCGAAGGGTTGATGATGGTGGCAGGGGATCGTATCATATTCTCCAACAACATTTTACTGGAGATGGCGGGATTACCGGAATCGGAAATTCTGTTCAGGTCGCCACAGTCGATGCTGAAAATTCCGGAAGGGATTACAGGTATCTTCGACCCCTACGAAGACACCGACTTCTCGGCTCCCTTTGAGGCAGAGCTGAAACGGGGGGATGGAACTGCCCTCCAGGTGCTGGTTAACCTGTCGCAGGTGATCTTCAATGAGCAACCCACACTGATCCTTTCGCTTCGCGATCTTTCTCGCGGCGTAAGGTTTTCCGGCGATATGGTGCATACCGTAGAAGATTTCAAAGCCCTTACCAATACCCTGAAGCTGGGAGTCTTCCGCGCTACCATGGATCCCCGGGGGAGATTTCTGGAAGCCAACAGCACCGCCTTGAATATCCTGGGTTACAACAGCCTCAAAGAGCTGGCGGCGACCTACATCCTGGAGATGTTTATCGACATCGAAGACAAGCGGGGGTTCAGAAACCAGTTGATGCGGCAGGGATTTCTGAAAAATCAGGTATTAAAACTGAAACGAAAAAACGGACAGCCGACACTGGTCAATGTGTCGCTGGTGGTCATTGACGGTACCGAAACCAGCCTGTTGTGTGATGGCATTATCGAGGATGTATCTCCAAGATACAGAGATATTACCCTTAACGAAACCCTTGCCGAAGAATACAGCTTCTTTTCACAGCTGCTCTTTCAGCCGGTAAAAACCCTGATGACCCCCCCTTTGAAGGCCATGTACTACGAACCCATTGAAGAAATCGCACTACGAATGACCCGCCAGCAGCATGCTGCATTGCTGGTTTGCGGAGAAAACGGGGAGGCCCTTGGAATCATCACCGATCATGACCTGAGAAGTCGTGCCTTTGGTGCGGGGAAACAAGGAAAAACCGGAGCATTCGGGATCATGTCTTCACCGCTGATTTCTGCCGGCGAAGATTGCCTGGTGATGGAAGCCCTGAACCTGATGAACCGGAATGAGATTTCCCACCTTATCATTTCAGGGGCAGACGGGCAACCTTCGGGCATCTTCCACTTCCGCCAGATGGGTGAGATTCTGGATGCCTTTCCGGCACTGGCTGCAATGCCGGGTCCTGACAGATTTAGCATGGGTGACCTGGCACTGTACCACGACCGGTTCACCAGGGCTATCCTTCCTCTCATCGAAAATTCACAAACCCCCGATACTGTTTTCTACAGCCTCTCCGTCCTGTCCGATCATATCACCCGCAGCATTGTGGAGCATATTCTAGAAGAAATGTCGCCACCCCCGGCCAACTTCTGCTTCTTCTCCCTGGGAAGTGAAGCCCGTAAAGAGCAGACCCTGAAAACAGATCAGGACAATGCTCTGATCTTCGGGGATGTTCCGGCAGAACGAATGGAAGAGGCGAAAAGCTGGTTTGCAACTTTCAGCCACCGGGTGTGTACGAGCCTCAACGAAGCGGGATACAGCCTTTGCCAGGGAAATATTATGGCCATGAACCCGGACTACTGCCAGCCCGCCTCGGTATGGCACAACTATTTTCACCGCTGGATCAACCAGGCATCTGCCAAAGACCTGCTCGACATCAATATTTTCTTCGATATCCGGGCGATTTATGGCGATACAAGTCTGGTAACCAATCTTCAGCAATACATATTTGACCTTACTGACGCAAATCCGGCATACCTTTACCACCTTGCCCAGAACACGCTGCAAATGAAACCTCAGGTGGGATTCTGGGGAAACATCCTGATCGAAACTGCCGGGGCACCGCCCGAAACCGTGCACATCAAAGAGGCTATTATGCCCGTGGTGAATTTTGCACGTATCTATGCACTGAAACATGGCATTGCCGCTCCCGGTACCCGGTTGCGACTGAAAATACTGCAGGAACAGAATATCCTCACTCCCTCAACCTGTACCAATACTCTTCAGGCGTTCGACCATCTTAACCTGCTGCGCCTCAAACATCAGGCATTCCTCCTCAGCCAGGGACTTAAACCCGATAACCTCATCAATACCAAGTCTCTAAGCGAGCTGGATAAAATCATCATCAAAAAGGTGATCTCCAACATCAACCTCCTGATTGCCAAACTGAGCTACGACTTTAAAGGTTCCTACTAAACAAAAGGTATCATCCCAGTTCACTGATTTTCTCCAGCAGAGTGCGCTCCAGAATCTGTACCTCCCTGCCGTTCATCTCGATGATCCCTTCCTTGCGAAATTCGGTGAGCAAACGCACCGTATTCTCCTCCGATATGGCCGACAATTCTCCAAGCTCTTTTCGTGTGAGTTTCAGGGTGAAACGGTCCGACTGATTCAATCCTGAAAGGTACAGCAAGCTGTCTGCTACCCTTCCCCGGATGTTCTTCTGGTTCAAAGTGATAATCTTGCTCATGATCAAAGATACTGACTTCCCAAAGGCCTTGTTCAGACTGATCAGAAATTCATGATTTTCAACATACAACTGCTTTATGAATGCAAGATCAATCATGCAGATCCGTGTCTCCTCCAATGCTGTAACCGAATAGGAGTAGCGGGGGGTTTCGAAAAACGACAACAACCCGATGTAGCTCTGTGGGGTGAGTATGTAAAGAATGATATTACGGTTATTCAATCCCTCGATGTACAATTTGGCCGATCCATTTACCAGATAAATGGCCGAAGTGACATCGGAGCCCTGCTTGCAGATGGTCTCGTGCTTCCGGAACCACGCATGTACCGGTTTTGCCCGCAAATAACAACTTCCCGACTCCTGAATGGCTCTAAAAAGATCACACTTCGGAAGGCAGTCCTGACAATTGATACCCTGATCAAATTTCATCTCTGCTGGAATTTGGAGTTAGTGCGCAAATATATAATTCTTTTATATTAGTTGATTTATATCAATGATATATTTCATTCTTTTTAACCCAATGTCTCAGAAATTTTTGGATATTTTTGGGGCTTCCCAAAAATTGGGGGTAGGCCATTATAAACTAAAAACTGGAGGAGAAATGTTACACAAACCCGCAGCAAACCTTGGGGACGATTTAGCCGCAAAGCGGAAGTCGAAACTCGGGGTCAAACTCTTTTTTATCTATGCAGCCATTTATGCAGGTTTTGTCTTCATTGGGGTAACACGCCCGGAATGGATGGGTGTGCGGGTCGTCTTTGGGCTGAATCTGGCCATTGTTTACGGCTTTCTTTTAATCATCATTGCCATTGTTATGGGTTTTCTGTACCATCTGGCCTGTTCGAAACTCGAAGATGAACTTAACACGAAGGAGGGTGAGATATGATTTACAATGTTTCTCTTGCCGCCATCCTGATCTTTATTTCATTTGTGGCAATCGTACTGGCGCTGTCATTCTATTTCGCCCGAAAAACTAAATCCGCTGCCAGTTACTACGCTGCAGGAGGTAAAATTCACTGGGGTGTAAACGGTATTGCCTTTGCCGGTGATTACCTTTCGGCAGCTTCTTTCCTGGGGATCTGCGGGATGATCGCCTTCTCAGGCTTCGACGGATTTCTCTACTCGATCGGCTATCTGGCCGGTTGGGTGGTAGCCCTCTTTGTGGTTGCTGAACCCCTGAAGCGAATGGGCAAATACACCTTCACCGATGCTCTCGATTTCAAATTCAACTCCCGCGCCATCAAACTTACCGCTGCCATCAGCACCCTCATCGTTTCGGTATTTTATCTGATCCCCCAAATGGTTGGTGCCGGCGACCTTGTGGTTCCGCTGCTCGGATTCCCCCACTGGGTTGGTGTAGTGATTGTGGGATCCATCGTGATCTTCATTGTGGCTACTGCCGGAATGACCTCTACAACATACGTGCAGTTCATAAAAGGCGGGCTCCTGATCATCTTTTCGGTAGCTCTCACTGCATTTATCCTCAAAAAGGGACTTGAAAAAGAACCTAATGATCACTATCACAGATATGCCACATTTGGAGTTGTGATGGATGCATCAGGGAAAGCTACGGCAGTTGAAAACGACAGCCTGCTGGTGGTTACCGGTCAGATTGAATCGGAAGACGGAAAACAGTTTGTGAAGCTGAATAAAGACGGCCTCGAAAACTGGTACCACCTGGTGCAGAAAGAAGGGGTATTCGTGCTGGAAGAGATGCTCTCCATCACCACTACCGCCGATGGTGAGAAACTCTACAACGGAGCTCCCAAAATGGAGGGGAAATTCTATCAGGTTGGACATCTGAATAAAATTACCGTTGATGGCAAGGAGGTGGAAAGCTCCGGCTCCACCAATCCGTTTAATTTT
>CAZJZF010000162.1:0-5957 GCA_964550385.1 uncultured Lentimicrobiaceae bacterium
AGAGAAATCTTTGGCAAATGCCCGGGTTTTCTCTTTTCCACGAATCACAAGCACGTTCACATCCGAAGGGGGCAAACCCATGGGCGCAGTGGCAGCAGCCTCCAGAATCTTTTCTATCATCTCCGGTTCAACTTCTCTGCTGATGAATTCGCGAATGCTTCTTCTGCGTTGCAATAGCGGCAGCAACTGATCGTAGCCTGCCATGATTTCTGATCCGGGCAGATCAAACAAATCCTCTGGGGATATCTCCCTGCCCCGGATCTCTATGGCACCTTCGGGGCAAATGGCCATGCAATGCCCGCAACCGATACAACCAAAACCTTTGGATTGATCTCCAACAGTTGCTTTTCCGTTTTGCAGAACGATGTTAAAGGATTTGCACACGTCGATGCATAAACCGCATCCGGTGCACAACCCGGGGTTAATGGTGATTGTACCATTTTCTTTGGTTCTTGTGGTGGGTATTGCCATATGGGTGTGGGTTTGAATATTGCTTCCTTTGAAGGTCAAAAGCATAAAGAGCGGTGGACTATTTATCTCCCAAAATTATAAACTTTACTGTTATTGTGTTAGGATTTCAAGCATCTATATTTTTACTTCATCTATCAGATGATTTCTTGCGATATTTGGAGAACAATCTGATGCTTATGAAACCCATCAATATTTTATTATTCCTCTTACTGTTTATCGCAACCCTCACAATGTCGGCACAGACTTCCTGCAAACGCTATGGTGGCAATGACATAGAGTATGGTTTCCAACTGATTCAGGATCCTGACGGCAATTTCGTAATGACCGGCCGCTCCTACTCATTCATGGTTTCAGGTTCGCAATTTAATGGTGATATATACACCATCAAACTCGACCCGGCTCTGAATCTGCTCTGGAGTTCTGTAATTCAGACTCCTGAAGAGGATCAGGGGAATGCCATTGCCAATGCCCATGGTGGCGGATATGTTGTGGTAGGTTCATCTTACGGTGCCAACAGGGGGTATGATGTTTCTCTTGTGAAGATCGATACCGGAGGTACTTTGATTTGGTCGAAATTGTTGTCTACCCCAATGAATGACCATGCCGAAGTAATTATCCCAACATCGGATGATTCCTATATGATCGCCGGCTATTCTGACTCGCTGTTTGCAGGTTTGTCTCAATCATTTGTTCCGTTTATTGCAAAAATCTCGGCAAGCGGCTCAGTGGTTTGGGCCAGAAGGATAGGTTTCCCAACTGGGGTTTTTGCAGGTACCGTATACGATGTGGTTGAGGCATCCGACGGGTCACTTTTGTTAACCGGAGATATCATAAAACAATTTGACGGGAGTGAAGACAGTGATATTTTTCTGACGAGAATCTCCGCTGCCGGAAATCTTTTGTGGTTCAAATGGATCGGAACCAACTGTCCCGGATGCCAGGATATGGGCGCCAGTATTGTGGAAAGGTTGCCCAACCGATATACACTACTGGCTTCAACCAGCCCGGCGGGGAACATTTATCTGTGCGATTTCGATCTGAATGGCGCATTTCTTTTAAGATCGGAGCTGCCTACCAGTTACTTTGCCTATTCCCAGATCAGTGGACTGGCGATATCGGGCAACAGGATGCTGCTTACCGCGCCCGCTTTCTCCTCCATGCTTGTGGCGAGTGTCGACCTGAACCATCAGGTGCAATGGGCTTCTTTATATGGTGATGGCAGCATGAACTTCCCGGCAACCATTCTGCAGAAAGGAAACCGCTACCTGCTAGGGGGCTATACCAGCCCGATGGACACAGTTTATCGGGAAGATTTCATCGTGGCGGAGCTCGACAGTCTGGGGTCTTCCTGCTGTATGATCAGTGAAAAGGTAATGTCATCATCTTTATGGCAGCTCCCGGATAGCACTGGAGGAACGGCGTTTACCATGAATCTGAGCGAGTATTCTTTCGGAACAGCAACTTCAGGAGGCGTCCAGAGGCTGGTATGTACAGGTTTCTCAGATGTTGAAGAGATTTTGGATGAAAGTTTCGTGGCTTTCCCGAATCCGTTTAGCCAAAACCTGTATCTGTCATTCCCCGACCAGCAGCCACACCGGATAAAGGTGTATAATATGTTGGGGATATTGATTATTGACATGATGGTTTCAGAATCTCTAAATATCCCAACTCAAACCTGGCCCACAGGTATATACTTGATACAAACAGATCAAATGTATCCAGTTAAGGTGATTAAGGAGTAAATGGTGTGCTATTTTGTAAACTTCCCCTGTGGCAGTTCAGTAAATTTCTTCCTTTTCCTCAGGTAATAATCCAGCACGATGCTGCGGTTATAGATGCCTGTAAGGATGTGTGAAGGTTGCGCCATTCTCTTTCTGTGGTGTCGGGGGATGGAGCGGATGAAGTGCCAGTGCGCCCTGATAACCGCCATAAAGTCGCCGGTACCTCCCTCGGCCAGGAATTTAAATGCTGCCACCCAGTCGAGCACAATCCGAAGAAAAAATACAGGCAGCAATCGTCTGGCAGGCAGGTTTTTATACAGAAGAATGAAGTTGTTGCGGAAGTTGAGATAGGTTTTCTTCGAGGATTTCTTTGGCAAGGTGCCTCCGCCAACATGCAGAATATGCGATGCTCCGCAGGCCATGATTTTATATCCGGCATTTTTCAGTCGCCAGCAAAGGTCAATCTCCTCCATGTGGGCGAAGAAATCGTCGTCGAGGCCACCCACCTTATGGTACAATTCTGCCCGTACCATCAGGCAGGCACCGGTAGCCCAGAATACCTCTGCATCATCGGAATATTGTCCGGTATCTGTTTCGAGATCCTGGAAAATGCGTCCGCGACAAAAAGGATAGCCATACCGATCGATAAAGCCTCCGGCAGCACCGGCGTACTCAAATCGTTCGGGCTCAGCAAAGTGCAGTATTTTTGGCTGGCAGGCTGCTACCTCAGGCTGCATCTCCATAAGCCTGATCAGGGGGGCAAGCCATCCTTCCGGCACTTCAATGTCGGAATTCAGCAGCACATAATATTTTGCTTCTATTTGCCTGAGTGCATCATTGTATCCTTTTGCAAACCCTCCATTGGATTTATTTTGAATAACCCTCAGCTCCGGGTAGGTTTCCCGGAGCCATTCCACCGAATGGTCTGCCGAAGCATTGTCGGCAACAATAATTTCGGCATCTCCCGAATGGTCCAATACCGAAGGCAGGAACCGTTCCAGAAATTTCTGGCCGTTCCAGTTCAGTATCACTACTGCCACAACCGGCTGTTGGTGGACCTCATCCATGGATTGCAAAGATAACACTCTGTTGGTCATTTCAACCTGTTTCACGGCTGTGTTTCCACCGCCGGTGCGACCATAGCCAGCTTTCCGGCTGCTCCCTGATCATTTCCTCCAGAAACGCATTGTATCTTTTGGTAAGCTCAAACTCCTCCAAAGCTTTGGGATTATCTGCAATAAGCTTGAATTCAACTAAATACTTACCCCGGGTCACCCTTTTCATCGCAGCAAAAACGACTGGAATTCCCATCGCACGGGCTATACGTTCATGACCGGTAATTACAGGTGTGTCTAGTCCCAGAAAAGGGAGAAACCGATCCACCTCATGTTTTGCCGGAGACTGATCGGCCAGCAGGAAAACGGCAAACGGATGGTGCGATTGCTTCAGCAGCGAACGGTAAAGGTTCTGCGAAATCAGCACATCCAATCCCTGTCGCTGCCTTAAATCCATTATGATATCGTTGAAAAGCGGATCTGCCTGTTTCTTGGCAGCAGCAAAAGTTTTGCAACCTGTCATCAGCGGCAGGCTGAGCCCCAGCACTTCCCAGTTACCGAAGTGCCCGGCCAGAACCATCACACTTCGGCCGCTCCCTGTGATCTCCTGTAAAATCTCAGGGTTTTTAAATTGAACTTTCTGCATTAATTGATTCGCAGGAAGTCTGCTGTATCTTATGATTTCGTGAAATACATCCGAAAAATTGCGAACAAACAGCCGGTGTATCCTGTGGTATTCCCTTTCGGATAGTCCCGGAAAAGCGCTGCGTAAATTTTCCAGGATAACTTTCTGCCTGTAACGAAAAATCCTTCTAATAAGAAAGGAAGCAAAACTGCTTTTCGCCCGCAGGAAACCTTCGGGCAGATTCCGGAGCAGGAAGGCATAAAACCGGTATATGTGTAGCAGCAGCCTCAAAACGAATGGGATACGGTTTAAAAGGGGTTGTTGAAGATTTCCAGTGCCCTGCTCCCATAGTTGGTGTCGTACTGGGTGCGATCGACATTGGTTCCACCCACATTGCGGTCATGGAGCCTCAGGTGCCACTGCGAGTCGTACATCTCTCCGGTGGCATTGGAATGCGCCAGATCGAAGTCGGTACTCCCCATGTCGGAGCTGATAAACACAAATTTGCGGTTCGTCTGGTTTGTGGTAAGCTTGTAATAGTGCCAGATCTCGTAAGGGTATGCTTCCGGCTCATGCGTAGATTTGTACACAGAGTTGGGGGCGCCGTATTTCAGAAAAATCCTTCCCCGGTCGGTCTCGAAGCCTGCTTTGATAAAGGTGCTGTAGTTCATATTCACCTTATCAACCTGTGCTTTGTAGTTCAGCCATGCCAGTTCTGGATTCGAGGGCTC
The DNA here is from genome assembly GCA_964550385.1 of uncultured Lentimicrobiaceae bacterium. Lineage (GTDB taxonomy): Bacteria > Bacteroidota > Bacteroidia > Bacteroidales > SKPS01 > SKPS01. The sequence continues at coordinate 4,604 of CAZJZF010000162.1, forward strand.
GCGAACGTACCAGAAATGATACAGGTACTGCTGCATGTGGATAACATTTCGGGACAGGATCAGGTTAGCACCAAACGTTCGTTCCATTTCAGATGCCAGCGGCATACAGGAGCGGATATAATACGAAAGGCTGTCGGGGGTGGTATAAGCTGAAGTAAAAATATCGGCTACATGGATGGCTTCCAGATCTGAATGTTGGGATTGCTCCGCTGGAAAAACGCCTCTCTGAAGGTTACTATGCTGTTTTCCTTGTCGCGAACCTCCACCACCACATTGTAATTTCCGGATGGGAGCTGACTGATGTCGAAGGTGTGCAGCAGCGGAATCACCTCCGATGCCTTTTCCCTTTTGTAAAAGCTGATGTTGTTTACCACTTTTCCGGTTTCAAAGCTCTCAATGAAGCACGACAGAAGGAACATGCCTTCGTTGCCCCACGTTTTTAATGTGTTGTAAACTTCTGTGTAAAAGGTGATTTGCTTTTTCCCTTCCGGGTAATACGAGATCATGTCGGGGTACAGGTTGTAACCCACACGGGTGAGTTGGGTAGGGGAGGTGGCTGGCTCTGTCCGTTCAATGAGCATCACCGACGACAATGCCACTTTTTCGGCAGGCACATCCACGATTACTTTGATCACCGATTCAACCGCAGGGCTGCTTTTGTTTACATCGCGCACACTCAGCTCAAGGTCATATTCCCCCTCCTCAAGCAGGTACCTTTGTTGATCCAGAAAACTGAAATTCCGGTTTGTGGTATCGTCAATGGCCTGGCTGCTGAGGTTGTATTTCTTGAAGGTCACAATCTGCCCTTTCTGCGTAAACAGCATAAGAATCTCAACCTCCCCCTTGTACTTACCTTCCGGGGTTTTTACAAAAACCACCGTAGCAGCATTTACCGACAGCCATGTTTCCGTGTAGGTGCCTTGCTGCGGACTGCGAAAAACGGCATAGTTAAAGGCAGCATTGACATTTACAGCCCAGAGGCTGCATGAAAGCAGCAAGGCAAAGAGGATCAGGAGGGTGGTTTTTGTATTCATGGGTATGGATATTTCGATTCCACAAAGATACTACAAGAAAATCATCCTGTGCCATAAAAGCAGGGAACGGACAGGCAGAGAAGGTCAATGACGAAAAATCAGCCTACCCCGCTTGGCGGCTGAAAAAAAGTTCTTATTTTTGCAGCGGAGAGATGGCAGAGTGGTCGATTGCGGCGGTCTTGAAAACCGTTGACCTTCACGGGTCCGGGGGTTCGAATCCCTCTCTCTCCGCCAATCTTTGAAAAGCCGGTGCATTGCACCGGCTTTTTTTGTCAGGACTATTGCAAGCTTGCTTGCATATAGGACTGACAGAAAAAAGC
>CAZJZF010000163.1:0-5951 GCA_964550385.1 uncultured Lentimicrobiaceae bacterium
TTCCGGACAGGTAAAAACAGGCGCTGATTATCAGACCTATCTGAAAACGGTCGATCTGATACCTGTAAGGGAGGGGAAAAAGGTTTCCTTCAGCAATATCCTGTTTGTAGGTGGCAGCGATCAGTTCCTGCGCGAATCGTATCCTGTACTCGATGATATCATCCAAACCCTTAAAGACCAGCCGGGAATTGAAATTGATATCATCGGTCACGTGAATGAGCCCCATAACAGTCGGAGCGGCAAATCGACTGCTGAAAACCAGAACCTGAGTGAACGGAGGGCTTATGCTGTATACCTGTATCTTACAAGAAAGGGGATTGCCTCTTCCAGGCTGTCGTGGCAGGGCAAAGGAAGTACCGAAATGATTTATCCTTACGCTTCAAATGAAGAGCAGATGCAGGCCAACCGGAGAGTGGAACTTTACATAAAAAAGTACAGCAATGAATGAATCATCCACTGCTGTACTTTATTGAGAACATTTTTAAATTATTTTACGACCACCACGAGGTGTTTTGAGGTTCTCCAAAATGCCGGTGCATCCAGAATTTCCAATTTCTCCACCGATTTCTCTCCTACCAGATTATAGCTCTGAGAGGGGTGCACAGTGATAATCCTGGCTGATTTGGCGTTCACAGGAATGGTTTTCAATTTCCTGATATCGATTTCTGTAAAATGCTGTGCATTAAAATCTTTTGACAGTGTGCGGGACTTCCCAATTCCAACAAATCCCCCTTCCCGGGTAACAATACCTTTTTCTCTGAGTTCCTTTTCGGTTCCAATCACATAATAGGCTTTGTTCAGCTCAGCGTCCTGCTGGCTTATGATTTGTTCACGTGTAGCCAAATCCGAAGTGATGCTTTTAATCTGTACTGCCAGATCCTTCAATTCCGAATCCTTGGAAGCCAATTGGTTTGTAAGAGCAACAATTTCAGCATCCTTTGCTTCAATGGTTTTTGTGAGCACCTCAACCGTCTTTTGAAATTCCGCTATTTTCAGGTCAGAACTGTTCAGTTTCTTTTTCAAAGAAGCGATCGTCTGCTTGTTTTTTTCCATCAACTGTGAAATCATGGTAAGGTCTTCCGTTATCCTCTGCCTGGAATCGGCATTGATATCAGTGCTTCCGGCTTTGCGGATAAGCTGTTCCTTTTCCTTGATCAGTGCCAGGTTCTGTTCAATCTCATTATAAGAGGAAAACACAGAATTCAGTGTGGAATCCTTGGTTTGGGATTCAGCTCTGAGTCTTTCATTTTCACTCTTCAAGGCATCCATTTCAGGGTTCGATCCCCCTTTGCAGGCCATCAGGAATACCACAGGTAACAGTAAAATCCATAGTTTTTTCATTGCTTTTCAGTTTTAATGATTCATCGGTTTGTTAACTAAAATTGGAAATGTTTTATTGTTCGGTTAAGAAATTTTAAGATTTTAATTGCCAACTTATTGCGTCATCGAAGCACTGCTCCGGTTTCATTCGTCAGATTTTTCAGAACGCGTGCCATCACCTTGTCAATCTCTCCCTCCGACAGGGTTTTTTCGTCATGCCTCAGAATGAGACTTACTGCATAGGATATTTTTCCCGGTGGCAGGGTGTCAGAAGAGAAAACATCGAAAAGGTTAACTCTGCGTATTAATCTGTCGGTTTTAAGAACTATCTCCCTGATTCTGGTATAGTCGATATGCTTATCAATCACCAGGGAAAGATCACGTCTGACTTCTGGGAACTTAGGCAGCAATGTCATTGTTTTGCCTTCTGCTAACATTGGGATCATCTCTTCAAGGTTAAATTCAGCATAAAAAACAGGTTGTTTCACCTGATAGACTTTAAGAGCATCAGGATGTACCTGCCCAAAGCGCCCGATTACCCTGTAACCAGCCTGGATCTTAGCCCCTGAAAGGAATCTGCGATCACCGGCCGGACTTACCGAAATGGCTTCTTCCTGGATTCCGGTTAGAGATAACAATGCATCGACCAATGATTTAAGATCATAGAGATCCGCATCATACTGTTTTTGCCTCCAGGATTCACGGTTGAATTTGCCTGTAATAGCCAATGCGAAGAGAGGGGTTTCTACAAAGCGGTTTTGAACCGGGGCATCAGGCGGCGAACTTTCTGCTTTGGCGAAATAGGCATATCCAGATTCAAAGAGCCTGATATCAGCCATTTGCCGGTGGATATTATGCCTTATATTCTCGAGCAATCCTGGCAAAAGCCCGGTTCTGAGGGTATCAAGATCTGTACTCAGGGGATTCAAAACAGAAACCGGTAACAATTGTCCTGTAAGGTCATCCGGGATAACCTGTGTCCTGGAGGAGGAGAGGGAATTATTCCATGCTTCGAAAAAGCCGTTGGCGACCAACTGCCTGCTGAAAATCTGTTGCAGTCGCTCTTTCGGGTTTTTAATACCTACAGGAAAAGCAACCGGTATAGCATCGGGAACAGGGATGTTATCCAATCCATAGATTCTGAGTACTTCTTCAATCACATCAATTTCTCTGGAAACATCGGCACGGTAGCCTGGCACAATTACATGAAGAGAATCTGGAGTTTGCTTAACAACCTTAATATCCAGCGATTGCAATATTTTTGTAATTTCTTCCGGTGTAATATCCACTCCTGCCACCTGGTTGATTCTTTCCAGCCTTATATCAACAATCGGGAGGGGAGGATTACCTGCCCAATCCCCCTCATCTGAAATTTTGGAGGCAGGCTTTCCGCCGGCAATTTCACAGATCAGATTCACAGCTCTGAACAAAGCATAAGGTGTAATAGTAGGATCGGCACCCCTTTCGAAGCGGAAGGATGCGTCGGTATTCAGTTGATGTGCTCTGGCAGATTTCCTGACCGATACCGGGTCGAACCAGGCACTTTCGATGAACAGATTCCGGGTTTGAGCGGTTACACCAGAATGGATTCCACCATAGACTCCTGCTATGCAAAGTGGAGTGGTGGAATCGCAAATCATCATATCGCTTCCCAGAAGCTTTCTTTCCACGCCATCGAGGGTTGTAAACAGGGTGCCTTCCGGCAGATTCTTTACCACGATGGTACCATCCGAAAGTTTGTCGTAATCGAAAGCGTGAAGAGGATGGCCGGTTTCCTGCATCACAAAGTTTGTGATGTCGACCACATTGTTAATGGGCTTAATACCCACAGCCCTGAGCCTGTGTTTAAGCCAATCGGGCGATGGAGCAACAGTTACACCTTCGATGGTCATTCCGGTATATCGTCTGCATGCCTCCTTGTTTTCCATTATCACTTTCACCGGAAGTGTAGCATTTGCGACCAAAGGTTCCGGGGCTTGTGGTATGGTTAACGGAAAACGCTTCTTTTGTCTGAACGAGAGCGCTGCCAGCAGGTCGCGGGCTACGCCCATATGAGACATTGCATCGCTGCGGTTTGGAGTGAGACCAACTTCGAGCACCTGGTCGCTTTCTGTCCCAAAATATTCCGAAGCAGCGAGTCCCGGGGGTATGGCATCACCAAGAATCATAATCCCATCGTGAGAAGAACCCACGCCCAATTCATCCTCAGCGCATATCATCCCTTCGGAAACTACACCCCTGATCTTGGCTTTTTTAATTTCGAAGGGCTCTTCACTCCCTGTAGGATATAAGACAGCCCCTATGGTTGCCACCAGTACTTTCTGTCCGACTGCCACATTGGGTGCACCACATACAATATTTAAGGGTTCGTCTTCGGCAATATCGACCCGGCAAACTGAAAGTTTATCTGCATCGGGATGTTTAACACAGGAGATCACTTTGCCGGTTACTACCCCTTTCAGGTTACCCCTGATACTTTCCCAGGATTCAACAGTTTCTACTTCAAGTCCGGTGGAAGTGAGGATTTCTGCAATCTCGCCGGCTGAAAGCCCGGTGTTGGCATATTCCCGGATCCAATTACAGGAGATTTTCATACAAGAGTGGCATGTGGTTTTATTCTGATGTGCAAAAGTAATCAGAAGTTGCCAAAAAGAAAGGGATAATCAGGGAGATCCGATAGAATCAGGTAGATGGTTTTCAGAAAACTGAGAAAAGGAATACCTTTGCATCCTTAAACCTGAAAAAAATGGCAGATCTTGGAAGGCATATTCTGGTGGAGTTTACACATTGTGACGCCACAACGTTAAACGACGTGATTCTTATTGAGCGCGGAATGGTGGATGCAGCAACAAAAGCCGGTGCCACTGTAATCAACAGTACTTTTCACCATTTTTCCCCCTTTGGGGTTTCTGGTGTTGTGGTAATACAGGAGAGCCATCTGGCCATCCATACCTGGCCCGAATATCAGTATGCTGCTGTGGATCTTTTTACGTGCGGGGATGAAGTAAATCCATGGATTTCATTCGACTACCTGAAAGATGTTCTGAAATCGACCTCCTATGGTGCGCTTGAAATGCGCAGGGGTAACCTGAACCTTTTGGATAAGATTGAGTTTGACCTGGGATCGATGCGTGAAGAGGCGAAGAAACATACCAACCCCGGGATGTATAACCGGAATGTGTGGTTCACCGACAAGGACGACAACCAGGCTCTCAGCCTGCGGCATACCGGTGAGATTCTTTACGATAAGCGTACACCCTATCAGCACGTAAGGGTATTGCAAACTTATGCTTACGGTAAGATGCTTGCCATTGACAATATGGTGATGTGTACAGAAAAAGATGAGTGCCACTACCATGAGATGATTACTCACCCTGCCATTTTTGCCCATGGCAAGGTAAAGCAGGCTTTGGTAATCGGAGGTGGTGATGGTGGCACGGTGCGGGAAATTCTGAAACACTCAGAAATAGAGAAGGTTACCATGGTAGAGATTGATGAAGCAGTTGTGGAAGCTTCAAAAGAGTTCCTTCCTTCCATCAGCAGCGCTTTCGGGCACAAAAAGCTTGATCTGATCATTGGTGATGGCATTCAATACGTCAAAGATGCCCCCGAAAACTCCTTTGACCTGATCATCGTGGATGGAAGTGATCCGGTAGGGCCAGCAGAAGGGCTGTTCTCCAGAGAGTTTTACGAAAACTGCAAGCGTATTCTGAAACCCGACGGGATTTTGGCAGGTCAGACCGAATCGCCGGTTTTCAACGACAAGGCTTTTTCGGAGATCAACAGCCTCCTTAAAGATCTCTTTGGAAACACCCGGGTGCATGTAATCACCTACTCACAACCCACCTATCCCACTGGTACATGGAGTATTATGATAGCAAGAAAGGATTGCCCTTCTCCGATGGATGTGGATACTGCGGTGATTGAAGAATTCATCAGCAAAAATCCGATGGGCTTCTATAATACCGAGATGCATTTTGCCGGATTTGCACTACCGAATTATGTAAAAGGACTTTTGGATGAGCTCTAGTTCGTTCGATGCCAGTGGTGTAGGCATAATAAATGGCAACTATTTCGGATTTCCCTGGACTCCGGCAGAGGCCAGAATTGTGATTGTAAATGTTCCCTGGGATGCTACCACCAGTTACCGACGGGGAACCGCCAGGGGTCCTGAGGCCATGGTAGTGGCTTCTACCCAACTCGACTTTTATAATTTCGACAATCCCATTGGGAAGATCATCCCAATGGCAGCCGACCGGTCGCTGGAAACCGCCATTGGAATTCTGAACAGGAAGGCCGGAAATCTCTCTGCCAGGGTGATTGACCATCTTGAAGCAGGTGGAGATCCAGAGAATACTGAAATACAGGAGTTACTGAACCAGGTTAATCAGCTCTCTTCCGAGGTGGAAGAATTGGTTTATAACCGTTGCCAGGATTGGCTTAACCTTGATAAACTGGTGGTAGTGGCCGGGGGAGAACACAGCATTCCATTGGGCTATATGAAAGCGCTGACTGAAAAGTATGGCACCTACGGAATTTTGCAGATCGACGCCCACGCTGATCTGCGTAAGGGGTATGAAGGTTTCACCCAGAGCCATGCCAGCATCATGTATAATGTTTTGCAGGGCAGG
>CAZJZF010000164.1:0-5660 GCA_964550385.1 uncultured Lentimicrobiaceae bacterium
TGCCGGAGGCGCCCTTTCATTGGCTACAGGAAAACCGGAGGAGTCGTCAGAACCTGCTGCTAAAGGCATCGATCAGATTGAAAACCAGCGGAAAGGCTTTTTGGGGATGTTGAAATATGCCTTTGTTGATTTTATGGAAGATATTGCCAAATGGCTGGTGATCGGATTGGCATTGGCAGCCCTGATTTCCCTTGTAATCCCCGACGGTTTCTTCACAACCCATCTTACGAGCCCCTGGCTCAGTATGTTGCTGGTTCTGGCGGCTTCAGTTCCGTTGTATGTATGTGCAACCGGATCGGTACCTGTTGCTGCAGTGCTTCTGATGAAAGGGCTCAGTCCGGGTGCTGTGCTGGTTTTTCTGATGGCAGGCCCGGCAACCAATATCGCTACAATGACCGTTATCGGACGGGCCCTGGGTAGAAAAACTCTTGTGGTTTACCTGATTTCCATTATTGGCGGTGCTTTGTTTTTCGGGGTTCTCACCGACCTGTTTTTGCCTTCCCGGTGGTTGGTAATGCAGGTATCCCACATCCATCATCAGCACAACCATTTCATCCCTGAATGGATAAACCTGATTTCGCTTCTGGTGCTTACCTTCTTTACAGGGTATGCCCTTCTGAGAAAATCTGGATATTTAAGAAAAAATCACAATCAAAGTATTATGGAAAAAGATTTCGATTATCAGTTTCATGTTTCAGGAATGACCTGCCAGCACTGCCGTCAGAATGTTGAGAAGGCAGTTTCCTCGATGGAAGGGGTAACTGATGTCCAGGCTGACATTGCCACAGGCAAGGTGAAAGTAAGAGCTACGGCACTCGATCTGGAAAAGCTGCAACAGAACCTTTCTCTTTTGGGTTATGGGATGAAAAATCCGAACGGAGATTAGCCCCTGCAGTAGAAAGGTTCTCTTCCCTTTATTTTCTGCTGGCGATCATGATCTCCAGGATTTTTATTGCGGCATCGGAGATCACGGTGCCTGGACCGAACACAGCTACAGCTCCTGCTTCATAAAGAAAATCGTAATCCTGGAAAGGAATAACACCGCCTACAATTACCATAATATCTTCCCGTCCAAGCTTTTTCAGTTCTTCAATTACCTGTGGAACAAGAGTCTTGTGTCCGGCTGCCAGACTGGAAACTCCCAGAATATGCACATCGTTTTCAACGGCCTGACGAGCAGCTTCTGCAGGGGTCTGGAAGAGGGGACCAATGTCTACATCAAATCCGATATCGGCATAGCCGGTAGCAACCACCTTGGCTCCGCGGTCATGGCCATCCTGCCCCATCTTGGCAATCATAATCCGAGGTCTTCTCCCTTCGAGCCCTGCAAATTCATCGGCCATCTCCTTTGCCTTGCTGAAGCTCATATCTTCTTCGTTTTCTGATGAATATACTCCTGAAATCGTCCTGATTACCGCTTTGTACCTGCCATATACTTTTTCGCAAGCCATTGAAATTTCCCCGAGGGAAGCCCTTTTACGAGCTGCATCTACGGCCAGTTCAAGCAGATTTCCTTCTCCTGATGTGCATGCAGCAGTTATGGCTTCCAGGGCAGATTGCACATCTTTTTCGTTTCGGTTTGCCCTCAGCTCCTGCAAACGGCTGATCTGTGCCAGTCGTACTGCAGTGTTATCCACTTCGAGAATTTCCAGTGGATCTTCTTTCGCAAGTCGGTATTTATTAACCCCTACTATAGTATCCCTTTTCGAGTCGATGCGTGCCTGTTTACGGGCAGCCGCCTCTTCAATCCGCATCTTGGGAATTCCGGTCTCAATGGCTTTGGCCATCCCGCCCAACGCTTCAACTTCCTGTATGAGTTCCCAGGCTTTGTGTGCCAGCGAATGGGTCAGCGATTCTACATAGTAGCTGCCTGCCCAGGGATCTACCGCTTTGCAGATACGGGTTTCCTCCTGAAGGTAAATCTGGGTGTTGCGGGCAATGCGTGCCGAGAAATCTGTAGGCAGGGCTATCGCTTCGTCCAAAGCGTTGGTATGCAGTGATTGGGTATGACCTAAGGCAGCTGCCAGCGCTTCGAGGCAGGTTCGTGTTACATTGTTGAATGGATCCTGTTCTGTCAACGACCAGCCGGAAGTCTGCGAATGGGTTCTCAATGCCAGCGATTTGGGATTTTTAGGATTGAAAGTATTCACCAGTTTTGCCCATATCATCCTGGCAGCCCGCATCTTGGCGATCTCCATAAAGTGGTTCATTCCAACTCCCCAGAAAAAGGAGAGACGTGGGGCAAATGTGTCGATATCCATACCCGAATTCACACCGGTACGAAGGTATTCGAGGCCGTCGGCCAGCGTGTATGCCATCTCAATATCTGCTGTTGCGCCTGCTTCCTGCATATGATACCCGCTGATACTGATGGAGTTGAACTTGGGCATATGCTTCGAGGTGAATCTGAAAATATCGGCGATAATTCGCATCGAAGGTTCAGGAGGATAGATATAGGTATTGCGCACCATGAATTCTTTCAGAATGTCGTTCTGGATAGTGCCGGTGAGCTGTTCGTGTTTTACACCCTGTTCCTCGGCAGCAACAATATAGAAGGCAAGCACAGGCAATACCGCTCCGTTCATCGTCATCGAAACCGACATTTTATCCAGAGGAATCTGGTCGAATAACAGCTTCATATCCAGGATACTGTCTACTGCTACTCCGGCTTTTCCCACATCTCCCACCACACGGTCGTGGTCAGAGTCGTAACCGCGGTGGGTGGCCAGGTCAAAGGCTATCGAAAGCCCTTTCTGTCCGGCAGCCAGATTGCGCCGGTAAAAGGCATTCGACTCTTCCGCAGTGGAAAAACCGGCATACTGCCTGATCGTCCAGGGTTGCATTACATACATGGTAGAATACGGGCCCCTAAGAAATGGAGGGATGCCAGCTGCATAATGCAGATGCTCCATTCCCTCCAGATCGGCAGCAGTGTAAAGCCCTTTCACAGGGATTTGTTCCGGAGTCATCCAGGATCCGGTTTCCTTGCCAGCCTCCCCTTTCACTGCCCGGAGGATATCATTGAGTTCGTTATTGCTGAATACAGGTCTCATACCTTTAGGGTGTTAACGTTTACAGAATTTCAAGTTTTTTGATGATCTGCGATAAAAATTCCAGTGCATTGGTACGGATGTGAATGAAGTCATTCACTCCGGCTGCGGTGAGTTGGGAAATCAGGTCTACAGGATTTCCGGCCACGATAATCTGCATTTCCGCTCCGGATTGTCTGAGTAATGCTGCTGCCTCTGTTCCGAACGTGCCATACTCTTCATCGGAGCTGCAAAGTACCACAATCTTGGCTCCAGACGCTTTGGCTGCCATCATCCCCTCTGCAGGAGTTTCAAATCCGGGATTGTCGAAGATCTCAAACCCGCTGCATCCGAATAAATTGGCAGCAAATGCTGCCCTGGCTTTCTGCATAGCCAGATTACCAAATGTGAGCAGAAAAACCTTTGGGCGGGAATTGCCTGCCTCCACAAACCGCTCGGTGGCCAGGCGAAGTTTCTCAAATCCCATAGATCCTCTGTACAGGCGTAATCCGGGGTATTCTCTCCATTCCGGTTTTTCCAGTTTTTCCAGCATCATTTCCGATGTGTTCGGATACTGATTGGTTCCCAGCACTACCGTGGATCTCCTGGCGATCTCTGCATCCTTTCTTGCTGCACTCTCCTCCAATGCGGTTCTGAGCCTACCCTCTTCCATAAATTTCAGGTATCCACCTTCATCTTCAATTTTACAGAACAGATCCCAGGAAGCCCTGGCAAGTGACCAGGTAAGGTTTTCAATATAGTAGGAACCCGCAGCAGGATCGGCTACTTTGTCAAGGTAGCTCTCTTCCCTGAGGATGATCTGGGTATTGCGCGCCAGACGGCTGGAGAAATCATCGGCTCTCTTGTATGCCAGGTCAAAAGGACTTACTGATATCACATTGCATCCCGCGATGGCTCCCGACATGGCTTCGGTAGTGGTTCGTAGAATATTTACCCATGGATCGTAAAGGGTTTTGTTCCAAAGCGATGTGGTTCCGTGCACAAACATGGCGCCTGAGGCTTCAGATGCCGGTTGGTAATGCTTGACAATGGCAGCCCATAGCATCCTGGCAGCCCTGATTTTAGCAATTTCCATGAAGTAATTGGAACCCAGGGCAAAGGTGAAGTGCATCGAAGTTGCGATCTCATCTATGTTCAGTCCCCTTTCTGTAAGGTGCGAAAGATATTCATTTCCTGATGCCAGAGCATAGGCTATTTCCTGAACAGAGGTTCCGCCGGCGTTGTGAAAAATATCTCCGCGAACATGAATCATCCGGAAACCCGGAATATGCGGTCTCAGCTTCAGCAACAGATAAGACGCCTCGTCGAGGTTGTCGTCAAGGCTGTTGTAATAATCGCCGTATAGAAGACAATAGCTGAACGGATCAAAGCCCAGGGTTCCTTTCATTTTTGTCGTGTCATTCCCCCTGTGGTTTGCCAGTAGGATAAGCTGCTCCATCACAAAGGAGAATTCTCTGGCAGCATTGAAGTGAATGGAGACTTTGTCCAGTTCGATGTACCTCAGCATGTCTGCCAGATCATCGGTGCAATAAATCTCTTTGCCATTTAATCCGACTCCTTCGGCACCCCTCTCCAGTGCCTCCAATGCCATCATGTTGGCTTTATGAACATTCCCCGACCTGATGTCCTGCCTGATCTCCCAATGATTGCCTGTTCCTGCAACACCCCTTACATAGGGATATTCCCCCGGCAGTGCATCATTAAAAGGCAGACCTTCCAGATCCTCTGACCGGTAATAGGGTTGGATTTTTAGTCCCTCAGGGGTGTTCCATACAAGTTTCTTCTCATAGTCGGCCCCTTTCAGGTCTTTATTGATCAGCCCTTCCCATTCTCCTGTTGCTACAGGAGGAAACCCGGAAAACAACTTCTGATCCTTTTCTGAAGAATTCATCATTACACGGATATTTTATAGGTTTTGGGCGATGAGCCCTGTTTTCTTCAATCGGGGCAAATGTACAACAATCCCCATTTACCACAAATTCCAACCTTCATCTTCAAGGAATCGTGAAATCAACCTGGGTTTTGCCATATCCTTGAAATTCAATAATTTGACATTAATAATCCCATTGGGTATCTCCCGGGGGGATTTTTGCAGATACCTGATCAGAAACCTGGCTTCAATACGCTGATGGGTAAGCTGGTGAATGTATGCATCCGAAACCCTGCCGTCGACATACACATTGCCTGCTTCAAGATCAATGGCTTGCTGGTTAGTAGTGTGTTTAGATTCAATAACTCCTGAGAAGCTATCAATAGAGGGGAAATCAAACATCCTGGCCCAGATATCCTTTTCGTGGCGTTGCCGAACCAGCAGGTGGGTATCTTTGTCTTCGAGCCATACATATATATAATAGGTAATGAAGCGGTTTTTTATGCTCGCTTTTTTCGATTTCACAGGCAGCAGCTCCACCACTCCCTCAATCCGGGCAAGGCATTTCAGGTAAAAAGGACACCGATCGCATTGGGGTGTACCCGGTGTACATTGCAAAGCTCCGAACTCAATGAGTGCCTGGTTTATAATTCCCGGATCGTGGTGCATCATAAACCTTCCGGCTGCCTCATTGAGTTGCCGGTTATCCTGAACAGACGCGGGATTCAGATACATCCTGT
>CAZJZF010000164.1:5670-5947 GCA_964550385.1 uncultured Lentimicrobiaceae bacterium
ATTTCCATCTACTGCTGGTAATGGTTCATGGTTGCACAGCGATGCAATGGCAGCTGCTGTATATTTCCCAACTCCACTTAGCCTGATCAGATCGTTATAGGTGACCGGAAATTCCCCCCTGAATTCTTCCATTACCTGCCTGGCTGCCTTGTGCATATGCAATGCCCTCCGGTAGTATCCCAATCCTTCCCAAACCCGCAATACTTCATCTGCCTGGGCTTCAGCAAGCGCCTTCACATCAGGAAACGAATTCAGGAAAGCGTAATAATAGGGTGTA
>CAZJZF010000165.1:0-5939 GCA_964550385.1 uncultured Lentimicrobiaceae bacterium
AGCACTACAGGCAATATGCAGGTTTACAGCATTATAGTTACCAAAGACACCGCAAGGAAAGAGGCATTGCACAAGATGCACTTCTCGCAGCAAATGGTGCTCGACGCCCCTTTGTTGCTAACATTTTGTGCCGATTTCAACAGGTTCAATGCCTGGTGTAAATTGCGAAATGCAGAACCCGGGTACGACAATTTCCTCTCCTTTTTCACCGCAGCCATCGATGCACTGCTGGCTGCCCAGAACTGCACCGTTGCAGCAGAATCCTTCGGTTTGGGAGTCTGCTACTTGGGAACCACTACTTACCAGGCCGACAAATTCGTCGAATTCTTTCAACTGCCCGATGGTGTGGTGCCCGTTACTACCCTCGTAATCGGATATCCGGCAGCCGACCCGGGCCTCACCGACCGCCTTCCAATGGAAGCTGTGGTGCACCATGAGACCTATACCCCATGGACTCCTGAGTCCATCAATCGGGTGTATGATGATAAGGAAAATCTGCCCTTAACAAAACAGCTCCTCGAAGAGAACCAACTCGAAAATCTGGCAAAAATCTTCACTCAGAAACGATATACCCTCCGCGATAATCTTCATTTTTCAGGTGTGTTTTTAAAAGTGCTTAAAGATCAGGGGTTTATGAATAACGACACAGCCTGATTTCTTTTCTCCACCAAACAACCATTATAATACATTATTTGTCATATAAAAAAGCCTATCTTTGATTGACAGATAATTGCCTGATGAGAACATACTTATACGGAATCCTGTTGCTGGGGATTTATACCCCGGCAGCACTACCTGTTGCCGGTAGTCCGGGCCGTGACTCCCTGAGAGGCAACGACATTGCTTTTATTGAGAACAAAGGGCAATGGGACGACAAAGCCCTGTTTCGGGCGGAGATCGACGGGGGACATATCTATCTCGAGAAAGGCGGACTGACGTTCGATTTTCGCGACCAGGAGGCTTTTGTCAATTTTGCCAGCTACAAAACTCTGCCCAGAGAGGTTCGGCAAATGCGGCCTCCCCCTTCGGGATGGGTAAACCATTTTGCCTACAAGGTCAGTTTTCAGGGAGCCAATCCCAGTCCCACGGTTTCCGGCAAAGAAGCTCTGCCGGGGATTCACAATTACTTCCTCGGCAACGACCCCTCCAGGTGGGCATCCAATGTGCTCAGGTACGAAATGGTTAAATACAGTGAACTATACAAGGGTATCGATCTGGTATTGATGAAGGATGATGTGCTTTTCAAATATGAGTTTCATTGCGCCCCGGGCTCAAATCCAGCCGATATCAGTTTGTCATACGACGGGGTCGGGAATATCCGGAATAAATACGGCAACCTGGTGATAACAACCCCTCTGGGCACTGTGTATGAGTTGAAACCCTTTGCCTATCAGATAATTCAGGGCATAAAAACTGAAATTGACTGCCGGTTCAGGATAAAGGATAATGTGGTTTCATACAAGCTTGGTAAATACAATCCGGATATTGAACTGATTATCGATCCACCGGTGCGCATTTTTGCCTCCTACACCGGTTCCACGGCCGACAACTGGGGCTATACGGCCACCTACGACGATCAGGGCAACCTGTACGATGGCGGAAACGTTTTCGGGAATGGTTATCCGATCACCACAGGCGCCTACCAGGTCAACTATGCCGGAAATTCAACCGATATTGCAATCTCAAAATTTCACCATACCGGATCCTATCTGGTTTACAGTACCTACCTGGGGGGGGCGGGTACAGAAGTTCCTCACAGCCTTGTGGTGAACAACCTTGGACAGCTGTACATTCTTGGCTCCACAGGATCGGCAAATTTCCCAACGACCAATGGAGCCTTCGACCAGACCTTTAATGGTGGAACGGCTTATACACTAACCACCTTGCTGAATTACAGCAATGGATCTGATATCGTAATATCAAAGCTGAGTGCCGATGGTACACAATTGCTGGCTTCTACCTATGTGGGTGGGACCGCAACAGATGGCCTTAATACCGTTGCTGGCCTCAAACACAATTATGCCGATGAGGTACGTGGTGAAATTATTATCGATGACGCTGGCAATGTATTGGTTGTAAGCTCTTCCCAATCAGCCAATTTCCCCGTTTCAACAGGTGCTTTCCAGACTGTGAAATCAGGCACCCAGGATGCAGTGGTCTTTAAAATGGACAACCAGCTCACCTCCATGATCTGGAGCACTTTTATCGGTGGCTCTGGCAATGATGCCGGCTACAGCATCACCTCCGACCCCCAGTTTGGAATTTATGTTGCCGGCGGCACCACCTCCGCCAACTTCCCGGTTACCACCGGAGTGATCTCTCCAGCTTCCCCGGGAGGAACCTGCGATGGTTGGGTAGCACAGATTGCTCCAAACGGAAACCAGCTTTCTTTTTCTACCTATTTCGGATCCTACGCCTACGATCAGGTCTATTTCGTCGATCTCGACAAACAGGGTGCTGTTTACCTCTTTGGACAGACCGAGGCTGCCGGTAACTATTTTGTTTCCAATGCCTCCTGGTTCAAGCCTTCGGGCGGGCAGTTTGTTACCAAGCTCGATGCCGCCCTTACCCAGAGACTATGGTCCACAACGTTCGGTTCAGGTAACGGTATCGACATCTCCCCAACCGCCTTTATGGTGGATCTTTGTAACAGAATTTATCTGTCAGGATGGGGTGGAACCGTAAATGGTTTTGGAGGTACCGCTGGATTGCCCATAACACCCGATGCCTTTCAATCCACCACAGATAACAGCGATTTTTACCTGATGATTATGAAAGACGATGCCTCGGGGCTGTTATATGCTACCTATTATGGTGGAAACCAGTCGCTTGAGCATGTGGATGGGGGTACCAGCCGTTTCGACAGCAAGGGGCGGATTTATCAGACCGTTTGCGCCGGCTGCGGCGGACACAGCGACTTCCCCACTTCAGTAGGAGCCTGGTCCAACACCAACAACAGCACCAATTGCAACAACGGTGTGGTGGTCTTTAATTTTCTTACCCCCGCTCTGGTTGCTGATTTTAATATGTTTCCCGCTTCCATCTGTGCCCCCGATACCGTTTTCTTCACCAATACATCCCAGGTTCCATCACCCGGAACCACAACGTATCATTGGGATTTTGGCAATGGCAATACAAGCAGTTCCATTAACCCGGGAGGGATTATTTATACAACCCCGGGCATTTATAATGTAACCTTCATCATCAGCGACAACAGCTCCTGCAACTTTGCCGATACCATTGTCAAACAGGTGGTCGTGCTCTCAGGTCAGTCATCCGTACTTCCGGCAAAAAACATCTGCTTCGGCGACCAGATCCAAATAGGTATTCTTCCGATAAACGATCCCGCCGTTACCTATCAGTGGACTCCCGGTACCTTTCTTAATAACCCGCTGATCAGCAACCCGGTAGCTACACCAACCACAACCCAGAATTACAAATTGTTCGTGTCAAACGGCGTCTGCACCGATACCTTCAACCAGCAGGTTATTGTACATAACCTGGTAGTCGATGGCGGTCCCGATGTAGGAATTTGTCAGGGATCTGTGCAACTTACAGCGATCACCGCCAATACCGGCATCAGCTTTCAATGGTCTGATAATCCTGCTTTTACAAATACCTTGAATGCCTCACCCTCCAATCCTTCCTGTACAGTTACCATTCTGGTCCCCCAGTATTTTTATGTGAAGATTCAAAATGCCTGGTGCAGTGCCATCGACAGTGTTTATGTGGACCAGCTGGTGAAATTCAGCGCAGTGACGGTGCAGCACCCCAACTGTGCCGGTGTATGCGATGGTCAGGTGTCGGTTGCATTGCTTGGAGGCATTCCCCCTTATCAGTACTCCTGGAGCAACTCCCCATCTTCCGGCCCTTCCGCTGCCGGTTTGTGTGCCGGCAGCCACAGCGTTACAGTAACCGATGTTAACGGCTGTTTTGGGGTATCGCAGTTTACCCTCATCGATCCCCCACCGATGGAGGCTACCGCAACTTCCCTTAATGCTCCATGCGCCGATGCCTGTATTGGCAAAGGCTTCGTGAATCCAACAGGAGGCACTCCGCCCTATGCCTATCTGTGGAACGATCCGGCAGGCCAGCATACCAACCCGGCCCTGAATCTTTGCCCCGGAAATTATACGGTTACTGTTACCGACACAAAAGGGTGCAAGGATACGGCCAGTATCGTGGTAGAAGATTCCTCCATCTACATCACCTTTTCTGCCTCCATTTCCAGAGATACTGTTTTTGAGGGGCAAACGATTCAACTCCTCAGCACCTGGCTGGGTAACGGTTACACCTACCAGTGGTCGCCCCCAACCTGGATCAATAATCCATTGATATTCAATCCCCTCGCATCACCCTATGGAAGTGTTACCTATACCGTGGTGGCAACCGATAAATATGGATGCAATTTTACCGATACAGTTGAAATTACAGTACTCGAAGTCTTTTGTGAAGACCCGTTTATCTTTGTCCCCAATGCCTTTACCCCCAATGGCGACGGCATCAATGACATCCTTTACCTCTATACCATCTATGCCGAGGACGTTTATTTTGCCATTTACAACCGCTGGGGTGAGAGGGTGTTCGAAACCCGAAACAAGGAGAATGGATGGGATGGAACCTTCAAAGGAAGAGATTCCGACCCCGGGGTTTTCGACTATTACCTTGAGGTGAGGTGCTTCAATAAAATTCTCTTTAAAAAGAAGGGAAACATCACATTAATACGCTAACGTGAAGAGGATTGCGGGCCTTTGTCTGTTGTGGTTGATTCCGGCGTTTCTGTATGCCCAGGATGTCCATTTCTCACAGTATAAATCGGCTCCTTTACAGTTAAACCCCGCCCAGGCCGGGTTTGCTTTCTGTAAGCTCAGGGTTACAGCCAACCAGCGCTCACAGTGGAGAGCTGTGTCGGTGCCCTTCAATACTTTTTATTTCGGAATGGATTTCAAACTTTACCAGGATCGTCAGTCCCGCAATGTTTTCGGAGGTGGGATCATGGCATATTACGATCAGGCAGGCGATTCGAAGTTCGGTACTTCTTCCGTGGCCGGCGCTTTGTCATATTTCTTTGCCCTCAACGATTTCCAAAATCACTATATATCATTTGGATTGTCAGGGAGTTATAACGACAGGTCCTACGATTACACAAAGCTGGTTTTCGGAAACCAGTTTATGGGTGATAAGTTCAGCGCTGCCAACTACAACGGTGAGTCGTTCCTGAACCGGGGGTTCCATTTTGTTGATTTCAATGCAGGTGTGCACTGGTATTACCGCCCCGATGACGACTATGCCTACGAAGCCGGGGTGGCTGTATCCCATATCAATCGTCCCCCGCAGTCGATGCTTTCTGATGCCAGTATACGCCTCGACCGAAAAATCACCTTTTATTTCAATGCAGAAATCACCCAGCCGGATAAACGGATTATATCACCCGGAATTTATATCTCGAGACAGGGTACCTATACCGAGATCATTGCCGGAACTATGCTGAGCCTGAATGGATTGAATCCCGGGCATAATCTTTCCCGGTTTCAGGCGGGTCTTTTTGTGAGGCCTGTAGATGCAGCAATTCTGATGTTTGGATTTGATTATCAGCAGATAACATTCGGCATCAGCTACGACGTCAATTACAGTAAACTTCGCTCTGCCAGTACCTTACGGGGCGGGTTCGAGTTCTCTGCCCTTTACATGTTCCATAAGAAAAAGAAGAAAAAACCGGGCAGTATCCCTTGTCCGCAACCATTCTAACCATTCGCAAATGAAAGGTTCCGGAATAGCTGCAGGATTTGAAGGATTGGAACGCCGGAATAGCTTACCCTCTTCCGGCGGCCATGTGTTTTATAGGCTGTCCGGAGTGTTGATATTCAGCTTATTCCTGTTCTTTCTGTTTGTTCATCCCAAGTCGCTTGACGCCCAGTCGAAGGAAGTACTCAGAGCAA
>CAZJZF010000166.1:0-2286 GCA_964550385.1 uncultured Lentimicrobiaceae bacterium
ATCTGGTACGACAATCAGTTCTGGCCATTCTAGATTTCTTCCAGAATACCAGTTGTGGTATAGAGCAAATACCCTTTCACCGCAGCGTTTCCCATTCTTCGCAGCATATCACAATAGGTTGCTACCTGTTGGCGGTGTGATGTTTGGGGTTCACCGGTCTTGTAATCGAGTACTGCCAGATAATCCGACAGTTGCACTACTCGATCAGGGCGGAGTTGTTTGCCATCCGGATTAAGAAGAGTAGCCTCGCGGCGGTGTTGGTTTTCTGGCTGAAAGAAATGAGCAACCGACGGGTTCTGCAACAGGTTTTGAAGCTCATCCAGCAGGCTCTCTTTCTCTCCCACACCAAGCAGTCCACTGGTTTCGAATGCATCCAGCACAACCGGAAGCTCTGCCACTGAAGGCAATTGCGCCAGAATGTTGTGTATCAATATCCCCCTGTTAAGCGCTTCAAAATGGGGATGATCCTCCATAAATCTGAGGTGGTTAGTACTGATACTGATTCTGTTGGTCCAGTCGTAGCTGCTCCAGGGGCGTACCACGGCAGCTGCGACAGGGGTTTTTATTTGCTCAAAATGTTCATCTTCTGCCTCTCCGTACCGCCAGGTATTTGCATCCGTTTGAGTTAACAGACATGTATCTCCAAGGAAATCAGTGAGCATCCGGTTAAGATTATCGCTGCCGGAAGAACGCAGTGAAGGGGGCGCAGAAATCACATACAACCGGTCGGCAGCACGTGTAAAAGCTACGTAAGCCAGATTGGCAACGTCCTGCAAACGTGCCGACAGCTCTCTTTTCCAAACCGGGGCAAACGGGGTATCGGCAAGCTCTTTGGTTGCCTCCAGCAGCAACGCAGGGAGCCCGAAAAAGTCGTCAGGATTTGCACCATCAACCCACAGAAGCTGGCGCGATCCGGGTGGCGGAGCAGTCCCTTCGTTGGCAAAAGGGTAGATAACTACGGGAAACTGCAGCCCTTTGGATTTGTGGATGGTCATAATACGCACTGCTTGTCCTGTTTCGGGCAGCGGAACCGAAGAACCCAGGGCTTTATCGAGGTGTTGCACGTATGTTGCCAGATCGTTGCCATACCGTCTTACGAAGGCAGCGGTAAGGTCGAGAAGGTGGTGTACTGCGGATGGGGATGCTTCACTGCCAAAGAAATCCCGGATCACCTGCTCACAAAGTTCATACACCGGCAAAGCATGATATTGCTCCATCGTGCGGTGGATGCCGCACCGATTGAACAGGGTACCGGCCCAAATCCAAAGCCCTCCGTCGGTATTGAACTCTGGGCGCAAGGAACTGAGTGCATTTTGATACTCCATGTCGGCAATCCTTCCCATATGGAAGAGGCGGGTAGCGATGACAGCCCCCTGCACCCGATCGGACCGGTTGAGGAGCAACCCTGTAATTGCCCTGAAGAATACCGGCTCCGGAAACCCCTTCAATGGAAATGACTCTGCCGAGACCACCGGGATACCGGCATCCACCAGTGCAGATGCCACACTACCTGCCTCCCGGTTTCTGCGTACCAATATGCAGAGGTCTGATGGGCTAAACCGGCTGCCCGGGGTACCAAGCACCGATTGTACCGTTTCCACTGTTTTATTCAATACCAACTGTTCTATATCAGCAGCCTTCTGTCCGTTCTCCCCAGTCACCATAGCAATCTCTACAAGCCCCTTCCCACGATTGATACCCGGTTTCTGTGAATGGCGATCAAAGACTTCCCCAAGTTCAACCGGAAACTTCCCTTTGATCCATTCGAAAAAGGCGTTATTGAAATCTATCACACTGGCAGAGGAGCGATAGTTTTCATCGAGAAATTTGGGGTTGGCATACCTTTTAAGAGCGGCTGCGCGCTCCTGCAACAAAACACTTCCTTCGGGGGCTTCTACCTCCGGTAACCTTACAAACTGCCACACGTCGCCGTTTCGCCAGCGATAGATTGCCTGCTTGGCATCCCCCACCACCATACTTATACCTCCACGCGAAAGGGAGTCCTCGATAAGAGGCAACAGATTGTGCCACTGCATCGATGAGGTATCCTGGAATTCGTCGATGAGATAATGGTCGTAACGATCGCTGGTGCGCTCATAGATGAACGGCACCGGCTGGTGTCGTATGATATTCCAGATCAAACGGTTGAATTCATAGATCGGGATAAGATTCTCCCGGTTCATGGTCACCTGCATCTGATGCCGGATCTTGCGGCTGAGGGATAGCCAGGTAAGGTTTTTCTGCAGCAAAGTTCTGGCAGCAAACAGCGGATAGTGGGCATCCACT
>CAZJZF010000166.1:2296-5932 GCA_964550385.1 uncultured Lentimicrobiaceae bacterium
ATAACTCCTCCCAAAGGGGGATAAGGGCATCTGACAGGTGCTTCAGGGTAGCCACCACATCCGCCGGGGCCTGCTTATTTACAAAGGGCTTCCCTTCATCAAGGTATCCGCGGATCCTTGAAAGTTTTTCTGCCCGGTGGAAAACTTTATCGTAGTCGTGATTCTGAAGTAGCCCTTCGAAAAAGGTAAAAATACCACCACTAAGCCCGAAACTGAAATATTCCGAACCCACACCACATTCAACAACCAGGTTGTGGGCTTTGGATGCAAGGGTATCCCAAGACTGCAGTGTCTCGTGGATAGCACGCCTGTTTTGAATGGCCACCTGTGCAAGGTCAACCTTTACCGATGCCAGCTTTTCCAAAGGGGCCACACTGTTTTCACCGGTAAGGAAGCCGGCAAAACTGGCAAGCTCAGCATCCAGGTGCCAGCTCTTTTCATCTTCCAGAAGCAGGCGGGTGTATTGCACAAGCGTACGGGTAAGTTCCCTGTCTTCACCGGTATGTTCCAGCAGGTCATCAATAGCCATCTTAACGAAATCCCCGGTTTCGAGCTGCACCTCAAAAGTATATGAGAGGTTCAGTTCCAGTGCAAAGCTGCGGATAATGCGGTGCACAAAACTGTCGATGGTGCCAATGCTGAAATCGGTATAATGATGAAGAATTTCACGGTGTAATTCCTCTGCTCTGCTGCAGACCTCATCGGAGGAGATGTTGCCTGCCAAAGAGATTTCTTCCAGTAGTTTACGATGGTATGAGGCTTCGGGTATTCCTGCTGCAAAAAGACGCAACAGGTTAAGCACCCGTTCCTTCATCTCCTCGGCAGCCTTGTTGGTAAAGGTGATGGCCAGCACATTTCTGAAGGGAACCTTACGCCCAAGAACAAGCTTCAGATATTCCTTTGCGAGTGCCTGTGTTTTGCCACTGCCTGCTGAAGAGCGATAAATAAGGAATTCGGGAGAAACCATTTTGCATGGGATTGAGGCATAAAAGTAGGGAAAAATGTGGGATGACGTGAAAAGATGTAATTTCGGTGCGTGAAAGAAAAGACCGGACAAAAGCTTAGAGAATGGGGGCTTTTAGCGCTCCTGGGAATACTACTGGTACTGGTGGTCTGGTTCGGAATATCGTATCATACTGAATTTGAGTATAATCTTACCGAAAAATACCGGCAGCAGCTTTCAGGAACCGCTTCAACTGCAAGGCAGAGTATTTTGGGGTATTTCGAGAAGTTTTCGCAAAATTTGGTGTATTTATCTCATCATGAAGAGATTACAAAGCTTGTTGAGAAGGAGGAGTCGGCCTTCTATCCTGCAAATATGGATGTTATGCAAAATCTCTTCAGTATCCACCGGCACGAAGTAGATGCTTTAATCCTGATGGATACCTCGGCAAGGGTGATCAGGAGAGTAGCTGCCGACACCATATCACCCCATTTCATGATGTGTATCGGAAATGCCAGAGCAAACCCACCCGTTCCAGCCGACTCGGTATATGTAAGCGAAGTGTTCATGAACCACCGGAACGAGAAATCAGTTACCATTTCCTGTCCAGTTTACCAAAATGGCAAAAAAACCGGCATTCTTCGCTGGATGGTTACCATTGAATCGATCAGCCGAAACTTTGCGGATCAGGCAAAAACCAATCCTGAAATCTGCTATGTTCTTACCGATGAGGAAGGGAGGTTGCTTACAAGTGAGACAACCTACCGCAACTGGCTCTGCAACAACCTGTGCAGATGCGGCGATTTCAAACTTTCAGTACCATTTATTGAGAACTACACCGAAATACCCGGACAGGGAAGTGGAAAACTAAGGCTTTTGCCACTGGGATGTGAAGTATATGCAGCCTGGGATGGTTTCATGGCGGGGGGGCATCAATGGAAAATGATGGTAATGATACCTGCCGGGGAGCTTGATGATGCCATGTGGAAACATGGGCTGATCACCTATGGAATGACCGGTTTGTTGTTGCTGATTCTATTGATGATGGCCTGGTCTTTCTTTTCTGTGAGAATCAAGAAATCAAGGCTTGAGACTTCCACCCGATATCTTGCAGCATTGGCAGAAGCGCAGAGTCAACTTACTCTCGAAAAAGAGGAGCGCCTGCTGGCACAGATTGGTGGACAAGAGGGTGAAAGGAAACGGATCAGCAGAGAACTGCACGATGGACTGGGGCAGGGATTGCTGGCACTGCGATTGAAAATCAAAGCACAATCAGCGGATTACAGGATAAAACAAAACGATAAAGCAGAAATTGAGCGACTGATAGACGAGATTATTGAAGATATTAAACGGATTTCTGCGGATCTTGCACCCTCGGGGCTGCATGAGCTGGGCATCGATAAGGCGTTGAGGCGGTATTGTGAGGTTCTCTCTTCCAGGTCAGGTAAGAACATTGAATACGTAAGCTTCAATCCCCCGGTTTTTCCGGAGGAACCAACTCAGATTCACCTGTTCCGCATAGCACAGGAGGCTCTGTCGAATGTAATCCGACACTCACAGGCAACTGAAATCAACGTGCAACTTCTGGGTGGAAAAGAAAAAGCCACCCTGCTAATTCAGGACAATGGCAACGGCTTTGACTATGATCCCGGACATCCGCCTGCCGGTAATGGTATCCGTAATATTCGCGACAGAGTTTCTATCCTGCGGGGAGGTTTGAATATCGTGGCTGCACCGGGGGAAGGGTGTACCATCACCATAAAAATACCGATGAAAGATGAATAGTAGTAAAGTAAGGGTAATGCTGGTGGATGACCATCGGATATTTCGGGATGGCGTTGCCTCCATGTTTGGGGAAGATGCCCCCATCATTGTTTGCTGCAATGCTTCCAATGGCTCAGAAGCTCTGCAGTTGCTGCCGGAATTCAAGCCTGATGTGGTGGTGCTCGATCTTTCAATGCCGGGCATGGGGGGACTGGAGTTTCTGAAGATTCTGCAAAAAATACCGGAAGCACCGCGGGTCCTCATCCTTTCTATGCATACCGACATACCTTTCGTTTCGGAAGCATTTGCCCTGGGAGCTGCCGGGTATGTAAGCAAGGTGGATACCGATGGCCAGGAGCTGCAGGAGGCAATCCTGCAGGTAGCAGCCGGAAAAACCTGGTTTGGCCGTTCAATAAACAGTTTGATGCAACAGCAGTTCGTAGCCGGGGTGCAACCCAGAAAAAATGTTCTCAGGGAGCAACCCGGTCCGGAAGTGCTTTCCAAAAGAGAAAGTGAAATCCTGAGAATGGTAATGGAAGGTATGAGCAACCAGGAAATTGCCGATGCTACCTTTGTGAGTATCCGCACTGTGGAGACCCATAAAAATAACATCATGACTAAACTTAACCTGAAAAACACGGTCGAACTGGTAAAATATGCCATCAGAAACCGGTTCTTTGAGGTGTAGTTTCAGTATTTCCCTGAATTCTTTTTACGTGTTTTTCGTAGTATACCAAACACCCCCCAACCTATTTTTGGTGCTAATTAATGCGTTGCCGCTATTTAGAAAAAAAACAACCATCACCAAAACACCATTAAGATGAACAATGTGAATTTGAAAACCATGAAACTCATGGTACCAATACTGGTCATACTGCTTGCTGCAGGTATAGCCAGAGGGCAGGATGCCACTTTATATGGCAAGGTGC
>CAZJZF010000167.1:0-1729 GCA_964550385.1 uncultured Lentimicrobiaceae bacterium
ATCAGGCAATATCATCCTGATCTTACGGATCATATCGCAAAAATAGCCTCTCCCGCAATAGTAACAGCCCGGGTGGCACGCCGTATCACAGGCGGAAAAACCCATATCGTATTCATCGGTCCCTGCATCGCCAAAAAAACTGAATCGGGAGAACTTGATGAAGTAATTACCTTTTCTGAATTGCGGGAGATGTTTGCCAGCCACAATCTGCACCAGGAAACAACTCCATCATCACAATTTGACCCACCCCTGGGAGGGAGAGGAGCCATTTTCGCCATCAGCCGCGGGATGATCCAGAGCGGTGACCTGCCTGACGATGCCATCCAGGGAAATATCGTTGTAGCCGAAGGGAAAAATAATTATCCGGAGGCACTGGTGGAGTTTGAAAAAGGACTTCTGCACGGACAACACCTGGAATTGCTGGCTTGTGAAGGGTGCATCATGGGTCCGGGGAATACCTCTACCGGAAAACCCTATTCGCGCAGAAACAGTATCCGCAAGTACCTTCACCATAAGATGAAAACCTTTGATGAAGCAGCATGGGCGGAAGCAATGCACAAGTTCTCGGATATCGATTTGTCACAATCTTATACCCCCAACGACCAACGATTACCCATGCCCTCGCCGGAGGAGGTTAACAGGGTGCTTGTCAGGCTGGGAAAAATGGATCCCCGAGACCATCTCAACTGCGGAGCCTGTGGCTATGAAACCTGTCATGAGCATGCGATCGCCATCATCGAAGGGCTTGCCGAGGGTGAAATGTGCCTGCCCTATACCATCGAACAGCTGCATAAATCCATCAGCGAACTCGACATCTCCAATTCCAAGCTGGCATCGGCACAACAAGCCCTGAAACAGAGCGAAAAGCTTGCCTCAATGGGGCAACTTTCTGCCGGCATCGCCCATGAACTCAACAACCCGCTGGGTGTTGTGATGATGTACAGCAACATCCTGCTGGATGAATGTGCAGAAAATGATCCCCGTAGAGCCGACCTGCAACTTATTGTGGAACAGGCTGAAAGATGTAAAAGAATCGTAGGTGGCCTGCTGAATTTCGCCCGTAAAAACCAGGTGAACTGGGATGATGCCAATGCCCGGCAACTGATTGAAAGCTCGTTGAATGCCGTGGTAGTGCCTCCGGAAGTGACCATCCACTTCAATCCGCCAACCCAAAAAATCACCTTCCAGGTCGATACCGAACAGCTGACGCAGGTTCTTACAAATCTCTACAAAAATGCTATTGAAGCGATGAACGGCAATGGAGAAATCCGGATTCTCCTGGCTGAAGACCCTGATAATGTATTGATCTCTGTCAAGGACACAGGAACCGGAATATCCAGAGAGAATATGGAGAAGATTTTCGAACCCTTTTTCACTACCAAGGAGATGGGTAAAGGTACAGGACTGGGATTGGCCACTGCCTACGGCATTATTAAAATGCACAAGGGAAAGATCGCTGTGGAATCGAACGATAATCCATCAAAAGGTCCAACCGGAACCGCATTTCATATTGAAATTCCAAAAGTCAGAACCCTCTAAATCCAGGAATTATGAATAAAAAAGAGCTAAAAATTCTGATAGCCGATGATGATCCGGATTACCTGTTTCAATTGAAACTTATGTTGCAAAATGCCGGATTTCAGGTGATAGCAGCCGACAGCCAGGCTCAGGCCGAAGAAATTATTGCTTCAGTGAAACGCGGTAATCAGACGGATTATGCTATAATCAT
>CAZJZF010000167.1:1739-5910 GCA_964550385.1 uncultured Lentimicrobiaceae bacterium
GCCATTTTGGACCTGATGATGGAAAAAGATGACAGCGGCTTCATCCTTTCCTATAAAATTAAAAAGCGTTACCCTGCCGTTCCGGTAATTCTGGCAACAGCCGTTTCACAGGAAACCGGAATCTCATTTGGTTTCGATACCGAAGAGGACCGTTCCTGGATCAAGGCAGATCTGTATCTGGAGAAAGGGATACGGCAAGACCAGTTACTGATGGAAATCGAAAAACTGCTAAAAAAATGAATACGCTGAAAATCCTTGTAGTGGATGATGAACCGGGTATCCGGTCGGGGATAAGCCGCATCTTATCCAGGTTCACTGTTGATTATCCTTTTATGGATGAGCAGATCAGCTTTGAAGTCCTGGAAGCTGAAACCGGTGAAGCCGGACTCGTGATTATCGAAAGGGAACACATCGACGTGGTATTGCTCGACAACAAGCTCCCGGGTATTCAGGGCATCGACCTCCTGAAGCTGATCAAGGAGAAGCAGCCCGAAACCCTTGTAACCATGATTACCTCGCATGCTTCGCTTGATGTAGCCATCAAGGCCACTTCGATCGGTGCCCACGACTTCGTGCCCAAACCTTTTACACCTCAGGAGCTAAAATCGTCGATAGAAAATATCACCAAGCACCTGTTTCTGAAGAAGATGACCAGCAAACTGCAAAGAGAGGGAAAACAGATCAGATTCCAGTTCCTGCAGGTGCTTTCGCACGAGCTGAAAGCACCCTTAAATGCGGTGGAAGGGTACCTGCAAATGATCCTCGACCGGCAGTTTGGAGGCAATATTGATGATTACCAGGAGATTACCCAGCGGTCGATGGAACGATTGAAAGGGATGCGTAACCTGATTATGGACCTGTTGGATCTTACCCGGTTTGAAACCGGCAAGACCCCTTCGACACCCAGACAGCTGGATATCAAAGCTCTCGCCACAGCTGCCATAGACTTACATAAGCCCTATGCCATACAGAAAGATGTAGAGATAAGACTTCATATCGATTGTGATATTTGCTTGTATGGAATTCCTGATGAATTTGATATAATATTCAACAATCTGATATCCAATGCGGTAAAATACAATAAACCCGGCGGAAAGGTGGATATCAACATTTGCTGCGACGGACAGGGTGTTACGATGCAGTTTGCAGATACCGGCATTGGGATTCCGGAAGACTCCAAGAAGAATCTGTTCACTGAATTTTTCAGGATTAAATCGCCTGAAACCAAAGGTATTCAGGGTTCAGGCCTAGGACTTTCCATTGTGAAAAAAATCATCGATATATACAAAGGATCCATCGAAGTTGACAGTAAACCGGGCGAAGGTTCCACCTTTACCATAACTCTTCCCATGCCGGCTCCAAACTTAACAGAATCTAAATGAACAGCGTTAAAAATTTACCGGAGAAGACCATAGAGCGATTGAGCCAGTATCGCAGAGTATTGCTCGAATGCCTGCGTCAGGGAAAGTACAACATTTACTCTCACGAGCTAGCCAACCTGCTGCACCTCAATCCGGTTCAGGTGCGGCGCGACATTATGCTCATCGGGCACAGCGGAACCCTGCGGAAGGGATACGATGTGAAAAAACTGAGTGACATGATCGGCAGCATCATCGACAGTCGCGAAGGCCAAAAGGTTGCCGTAGTGGGGGTTGGAAATCTTGGGCGCGCCATCATGACCTATTTTCAGGGCAAACGGACCAAACTGGTGATTGCTGCCGCCTTCGACACCGATCCTGCCAAGGTGGATCGTGTGATTGCCGGCATTCGATGCTATCATATAAACGATATGGAGCCCGTTATTCGCAATGAAGGCATTTCCATCGGGGTGATTACAGTCCCCCCCGACAAGGCGGCTGAGACCGCCGAAAAGCTGGTGATGGCTGGTATAAAAGGAATACTGAACTACACTCCGGTGGCGTTGAATGTGGAACCACACGCCTACCTGGAGGAGTACGATATGGTAACCTCTCTCGAAAAAGTGGCATTTTTTGTAAAAAACAGAGGCTGATGCAGGTACATTACGGATTGGACAAACCTATCGATATACAGCGAAGTGTGGTCACAACAGGCACCTTCGACGGAGTACATATCGGGCACCAGGTCATCATCAGGAGGATCAATGAGCTGGCTCGTGAGATGTACGGTGAAAGTGTACTTATTACGTTTCATCCCCACCCCAGAAAGGTATTGTATCCTGAAACCCTGGGCAAGGACATCAGGATGATAAACACCCAGCGCGAAAAAATTGCCATGCTGGAAACCACAGGATTAGACCATCTTGTGATTATGCCCTTTACGAGAGAATTTGCCCACACCTCCAGCGACGCCTTTATCAGGGAAATCCTGGTAAAGAAATTAAAGATCAGAAAGAGTGTGGTAGGTTTCAACCATTTCTTCGGATTTAACAAAGAAGGAAATTACGAGCAACTGCATGCTTTGGGGATGGAGCTGGGCTTTGGTGTGGAGGAGATCCCTGAACAGGATATTCAGAATGAAACCGTTAGCAGCACCAAAATCCGCAAGGCCATTGAAGAAGGAAACATTCAGCGTGCCAATGCCTATCTGAACCACATTCTGATGATGATGGGGGAACTGAGCAGAGCGGATAACCGGTTAAGCCGGAATGTTGAAAAAGAAGCTTATATCCTGCCAGCCGAAGAGGAGGAAAAACTTCTGCCTCCTGCAGGTACTTATGCCCTTAGAATCAGGCAGAAAGAAATCAATGCAAAATGCCTGGGGATACGATTATCTTCTTCGCATAATGATAAAAACCTGATAGTGATCCCCGTTGAACCAGTTGAGGTTACTGCAGGACAAGCCACTCTCCAATTCTACAAACAACTCTCACAGATACAGGAAGGTCAGAATCTTTCCACAGAAATTGCCGGCGCCCTTGCTCTGGCCGATGAACTAATTTATTAGCCCATATGCCTGAACAATACATACCGGAACCCATCGATTTGGAACTGATCCTGCTGGGAACAGGCACCTCCACTGGTGTGCCCGTGCTGGCCTGCGACTGCGCCATATGCCGCTCAGAAGATCCGCGCGACAAAAGACTGCGTACCTCCGCTCTCATCAGGGTCAACGGCCACACCTACGTGTTTGACTCAGGTCCCGATTTTCGCACCCAGCTGATCCGGGAACAGGTGAATGATCTGGATGCCATCCTGTTTACTCACGCCCACCGGGATCATATTGCCGGTTTGGATGATGTGCGGGCATTTAACTATGTGCTGAACAAAACCATCCACATTTACGCCTCCGATGAGGTGGAAAAATCCATCCGGTCTGAATTCCCTTATATCTTCAGGGATGATGGCTATTTCGGCCGACCGAGAATCGATATCCATACACTTCACAATGAACCTTTTGATTTGGATGGCATTACAGTGCTACCGATTCTGGTAAAGCATCATCACATGGATGTTTTCGGGTACCGGATCGGAGATCTGTGCTATATTACCGATGCATCCTCCATTGAAGAAGATGAAATTGAAAAGCTGAAAGGATGTAAGGTGATGATTGTTAATGCTCTGCGAAAATCACGCCACATCTCCCACTTTTCTACCGACGAAGCATTCGACCTCATTGCGCGGATTAATCCTGAAGCAGCCATCATTACCCACATGAGCCATTTTATTGGGAAACACGAGGATTTATTCCATGAATTCCCCCCAAAGGTGATTCCGGGGTACGATGGAATGCAGATACACATCAAAGAAAACCGGGTAAAGATACTCCCTCCCGCCTGGTATTGATGTATCTTTGCCAGGAAAACAAGAACGGCTTCTGATTGTTATCTGCTTAACCGATTCAACAAACATTACCATGATATTCAGTCCTGAAAAATGTGCCATTCCTGATGAACGGATGCAACCGTTTATCGATCCGGAGGAGATCTGGAAGCACCTGAACGATTCAAAAGCAACCCCTGAAAGAGTAAGGGAAATCATTGCGAAGGCCATCGATAAAAACCGCCTTACACTGGAGGAAACGGCTGTATTGATCAATGCAGATGAACCTTCACTCATCGAAGAGATCAAGCAGGGAGCCAGAACATTGAAAGAGAAGGTATACGGCAACCGGATTGTGTTGTTTGCGCCACTCTATATCGGTAATAAATGCACCAACAACTGCACCTATTGTGGCTTCAGGGCCAGCAACA
>CAZJZF010000168.1:0-5902 GCA_964550385.1 uncultured Lentimicrobiaceae bacterium
TGCACCTCACCCCCAACCCCTCTCCTCAAGGAGAGGGGCGTTGCCTCCTTGGAACAAGGAACTTGAAACCAGGAACACTTCTTTGAACGCTTGAACATTTGAACCCTTTGAACCGCGCAAGCGCAGCGAACCCCAGACCAACTACCGCAGCACCGTCACCACCCCCTGAAACGTTTCGTGCTGTCCGAAGTGGTTGGTGGCGGTTACGGTGTAGTAGTACACGCCGGGTGAGGCCTGTTGCCCTCTTATGGTGCCGTCCCACCAGTAGTCGTTTCTGCCTTCGAATACCACTTGTCCCCAGCGGTTGCGGATGCAGGTTTCCAACTCCCAACCTTCGTGGTTTTTGAAGGTGAACAGATCGTTGAAGCCATCGCTGTTGGGGGTGAATACGTTGGGGATTACCGGCAGGGTCATGCAGGGATCTACGTACACAGTAACGCTGTCGTAAGTGATATCCATCTTAAAATCCCTCACCCACAGGTAGTAGGTGGTGGTTTGGGTGGGTTTTACGGTAAGGTAGGGGGTAATTGAAAGGGTATCCCAGTGGTCTTTGTTGGTTAACTGGTGGCTTTGCGCCGACCACAAAAACCTGTACTCATCATCGGCAAGGTTTTGCCCTAGTGTTACTGCATCCCCAAAACAGATGTGTTTGTCGTTGCCCGCATCCGCTTCATACACCGGCGCATCACACGGCCATACGGAGACGTCGTCGATGAAGACACCTGTTAATATTGACCCAAGTAACCCTGGGTTGCAAGGCTTAAGAATAGTATGGTCATCGTCGTAAAAATTACCGATGGTGAAATACTGCTCTCCTCCCTGGGCAATGAAAGTACCACTTACCTCTATCCATTTGAGTGGGTCGCATATGTACCCGCCGGTATATTCAACATAGGGGACAACATTTATTACATCAAATGATGTGGAATAAGTTAATATTGAATCTTTTGAGAACCAAATCCCCAGCCGGTCTGATCCATAATTTTGATAATGGGCCATATATAGTCTAATAGGTGCTGAGTAGAAATGCACGTAATAGCACTTCCCTGAATCTAAAGGTGACATCAAGGTACCACAAAGGTATTCTCGGTTATTGTTAAATGGATTCGAAGGCCAGGATGTAACAATAAACGCATACGCATCGGCAGTTCTAGGGTATATCCAGTGGCCGAAAGTTACATATTTAAAGTCCGAAATATTACATGGGTGAAAATAATCAGTGGATGATCCAAAAGTGTTAGGTTGGTACCAGTGCTCGGCACATGTAATTTCCGCAGGAGTTTTAGGGCAGCATAAGGTATCTTCAAGGCTTGGATTAAACACCAGGTTGGTTTGAGCGAACAAACTAAAACAGGTGAGTATCAACGACCCGGCACCAAAGAATCTGAGCATACGGGTAGTATTTAAAATCAGGAGGTATGGGTTGTCCCCATACCTCCTGTGAGATTTTATTTTACAATCAACAATTTACCTGATCCTATTAATTTTCCCCGGTTGATCACCCTGTAATAAAGTACCCCCGGTGGAAACCCGGAAACATCTATATCGCTTGAATGTTTGCCAACAGCACATCGGTTCAGCATTTGGCCATAGATACCGAAAAACTCCACATACCCGTTAACCTGCTCAATCTCTTCGGAAATATCAAGGGCAACCAGATGGTTTGCCGGATTAGGGTAAACCTTTACAACGCCTGTCATCACATAACCCTTGTCAGACATCCGGTACGCCACATTGTAATCTTCGGGGTCAATCCCCAGCATCACACGCGCAGTATACACTCCGAATCCACCGTTGTAGGGGGTTAAAAGGGCAACGCCCAAAAGGGTGGCGGAGTCTTCAGGAGAAAGCACGGGTTGGTTCATGCAGAATGAAAGGAGGTAAATGCGGTATACCTGCTGCCGGTAAGCTTCAAGGGATGTAACAGGAACAATGGCTTCGTTCAGGGAAATTGCCTCTGTATAGCGGGATTCTTCAATCAGTTGTTCAACTTTCACAAACTGCCCTATGGGTTCATTGCGCAAACTGTCGAAAAACTCCTGATATTCACCATCCTGTGTTCCCCCTAAAAACATCAGGGATGAGTCCTGAAACAGCTCATTGAACAGGTACTCGGCACTGTAGCTGTAATACTCTGGGTTTACCTGTTGCATCAGTTCATCGGTTTCGAGTATAGCCCCGTAAAGCAACTCCCGCTCTTCGGGTGTCATGGTGGTGTCGTTTGCCAAAGCTACGGGGTCGGGTAAGCAGTTGTTGGTGCTGCTATATGCGCAGGAGTGGGTTGCATTATTAACAATCTCAGTAATCGGTTTTGGAGCCCCGAGATTTGGCGATATCCCGCATATTGACCCTTGAGCAGATAACATGGTTTCGTATTGCATGCCTTGGTTATCTGCATAGTACCAGCGAATCGGCTGTAGAATATTCCCCGAATTCATTTGCAACCTTGGATACCCTGCAATATCGTTGTAAAAGGCATTGTGCGGGATCCAGTCGGCTTTGTTGGGGACCCCCATCCATCCCTGGTTGGTTAATCTGGTATCAGGTCCAAAGTAAAAGCCATGGTAGCAGTTGTTCAGATAGTTGCAATAAAACCGGTTATTGATCTGGGTGCCGGTGGTATGTATGCCATACCCAAACAGGTATATGGTATTATTGTAAATCACAGATTCCGAAGTTTGACTGATCCAGATGCCTCGTACAGCTTCGATTTGGTTTGTTGGCACAATGGGTGGAGGCAAATATAGTGAATTACACCAGATGTAGCTATGAGGGCAGTTTTCGACATAAATACCAATTCGTCTTCTCACAGGTACATATCCATCAGGCCGCACTTCGTTGTCTACAATCCTAAGGAACTTTCCGCCTCTTTCTCCATCAAGGTTAATGGTGTGAATTCCACGGTTTACATCCTTGATTTCATTGTTGTCAACAAACACATCAATTCTGGAGCTTACAGCATTGGTCAGTTTAATCCCTGTAAAGGCACCAGTTATGGAGTTATCGGATACATCGCTGCCATCCCTGATATCAACACCGAATACACCATAGTGAGAGGCATCCATATTCAGAAAAGTGTTATCGGTAACCTCCAGTTTAACGTTTCGGGTATGGATACCGGTATAACAGTTTTGAAAGAAATTTCGGATCAGTGGGCTGGATCCTTTAACTTCGGTGAGTGGAGATATCTGATAGGCGCTTAGGTTCCCATAGGAGAATTCGGATGAAATGGCTCCGGTAAGGCTGTATAGCGGATCAGGAGAAATATTGACAAATTCATTGTTAGCCACTTTTATCCACGAATTCTGGGAAACAATGCCATATTCGAGGTTTTCGAAGCTATTCTTATTTTGGGTATCGTCGCCAATGGTCAGGCCATTCACCTTTTTTGAGCTGATGCCACAGTATGGTTTAAAAAACTCTTTAGGATAGTATTGAAGTAATCCGGAAGGGGTCGTTGACTGAAAAGAAGTGCCGGTAACTACTCCAGGGTGGTTGGTAACCGGTGTGGATGGTGCCATGGCATAATAATTTTTTACATTTACACCGATGAGATGGTCGTTGAACTGGCAGTTTTTTATGGTATAAGTGCCGCCATTCTTCGATACAACAGCCTGTAAAGCATCGCTTACATGGGTGTCATTAATTTCAACTTCTGCCGTAATATCCTGTACATATATGCCATCCCACATAATTACACAGCCTTGTTGTACCGTTTTGCTGGTTGTGGCCGAGTTCAAATCAATGGTAAATAAAACACCGGCAGCTACTACAATTTTTGCCTCCGGACCCATCCAAATCGTATTATTGTTAATAGTGAGGTTGCTTTTTACTTCAATGGTTCCTTGCAATAGAAGAGGATCAGCAGAGGTAATCTTATCTTGTGTGAGTTCTTCATCAATGAGATCAATATGAATTTCTTCAAGGAGGCAACAACTATAAATGCGGAATATTCCGGTTTTATCGCAAACCGGCTCGGGACTTGTGGCTGTTACCTCCAAAATTAGTGCACCATCTATTTGTGTTGGCACTATCAGTTTAGGCAATGATGTGATTTTTATGGTTACAGAGCCCCCATTTTGCGACAAGATGGTTGCTGAAGCCCCTGGAGCATTGGTGTTAAGGCTCCAGGTAAAGGTGAAGTTGGGGTCGAAGTTTGTAATCTCATAGGTCTTCACTACCGGGATATCCTCACAAATACTGCGGGTACCGGTAATTTCCAAATCCTCATCGTCGAGCACCGTTACGTTTGCCTGGGCTGTTGCCATACAACCTACGGCATCGGTTACTGTAACAGAGAACGGGTACACTCCAGGAACAAACAGATTAATTCCGGGTGATGGCACATTGGGATTGGTTAATCCTGTAGAAGGTGACCACTGGTAGTTAAGGGGTGGAGTTCCTCCGGTTACACTTACGATAAACTGATCGGTAGATTTGGTAGTTGGACAAACCACCAGATCCTGCACCGAAGCCGAGGTAAGGGGTGCTGCTAAACTAATGTTGCTTTCGGCAGTACATAGTCCATTATGATACATTGCTTTTACCCAAACAGAGGCTGGTAAAGTCAATCCTGAAGTGCTTATATTCAGAGTTGGCGAATTGGAAAGGATAAGATTGGTCATGGCCGGATCGGAGTACCAGTTGTACTGAACGCCACTGTAACTACCCGTGAGAATGGCAGTAACTGTATAGCAATTCGTTATACTTAGGTGCAGTTCTTCTGCCGGTACGATTTTTACATTATCCACAATCAGGGCTCCCCAGCCGTTTGGCGAATTGCAAGGAGTGGCAGGCAAAGTATAAATGGTTAACCGGCATTGCCCCTGATTTGGATCTGCATACCAGTTTGCATCAAATGTAAAAGGATATGTATAAGTGGTAAGGGTGCTCCCGTTTAATCCCGGTAATGATGCAGTATTGTTTATGGAGTGTTTTAGAACGTAGGAAGGCGGTTTAGGGGCTGAATTCCCACCTGGTATTTGGGTTTGATAATTGTTTGAAAACTCAGCGTATAATAAAGGCGTGCAGTAGGTGCTCCCATTTTTGGCATCCATCACCAATTTATACTTATTGCCTTGCACTAATCCTGCAAAATCCTGGTAAAAAGCTTCACCATCTCCATCGGGGTATGACCAAATAAAAGCCGAATGGTCATTGTTCGGATTCCAAAGGGTATTGGGCATAATTGAGGGTGTGCCCCAGGCAAATTTCCAGTCGGTAAGAAGGTTATTTCTAAATGGCTCGAGTGCAAGTTGATGTTGTGAACCAGCAGCTGTATTGATCCACCCAGTATAAGTGGCATAATAAATCGCATTCGGATCGGGATTCAGGATTTCAAAACCTGAGTTTGACAATAGATTACACCCGGTTGGGGAAGTGGTTGCTGGAGGGTAAGGTTGTCCCGGGTCTCTGAGAATTGTGCTATCCGTAGAAGAGGTGCTTGTCCTTGAAATTTTTAGCAGGTAGGGTTGATAATTACCGTTGAAAGTCAGGATGATGGTTGAATCAGAAGCTCCTGCAGTCATGTAGAGAGAGAGGTTCTGACAATCTCCCGAATAAGCTTCTATTCCGGAAAAGCCTGAAAAACCTGATTGACCCGATACCATGATCTCCGGGTGCAAGGTGTCGGGGGTAACGGCCACCCAAACGGTTTGTACTCCCTGTGGAAACACTACGGTTAAGGTAGAATCATGAAAGAATGGTACAGCGGTATTGCAGGTTTGCTGAGCGGAAGAGTAGGTATAGCTAAGAAAGAAAAAGACTAATACCAACAGGGGAGTCGTAAAATGCCCTATGAAATTAAAGTGGGCTTCTCGGGGGGGGGGGGGGGGGCTAAAGCGCTTAAAAACAATTACAAACGAATGTTTTTTAATAGTTATTGGGTTTAAATTATAATTAA
>CAZJZF010000169.1:0-5898 GCA_964550385.1 uncultured Lentimicrobiaceae bacterium
CAGCTGCAGCTTCCTCGATCCTGCCTGAAGCTGCACCTGTTCATCGTTGGGCAGATTGATGGCAATGGTTTTGCTCCCTGCATTGCAGTCGCCGGCATAAAATACGGCATCGTATACATTGATATCTGCATCGGTCCCGGGCATCTCCTGCTTGTACTCAGGAGGAACCGGCAACAGCGTTTGCATCTCGGGAAGAAATGCATTGAATTTCTGCAACATCTCGCTCCATTTGTGATCCTTGATCAGGATAAATGCCTCATAGGCAGCTTTGTATCCAAACATTGCATCTTCATAATTTTCGATTGCACCAATCACCAGGTCGATGTTCGATTCTTTGGCCTTGAGCCAGGCAAAATCACTCGATTGGTATTGATCCGTTACAAGCGATTCTGCCCTCATGTTCAGATATTCTGCAAAAGCCGGATCCGGGCAAACATGGGCTGCTGCTACCAGGTGGTCGGCGGCTTTTCTAAGCTCTTCAGCGTATACCACATGATAGGGAACTACCTTTAAGGTTTTGTTTTTGTCTCTCTGTATCACGGTGTACAGGCTTGTTTTATCCGGATTGTCCAATTTTTCAAATTCCTCCTTGGTCATGTCTGCCGGATAAAATCCTGCTCCCTGGGGTTTGGCTTTCACTCCCTTCAGCCAGGGTTCATTTCCGGCCAACCGGTCCCACGGACCATAATTGATGGTGGCAAACTGCTTCTCCTGGGGGGTCTTCAGCTGTTTCATCAGGGCATCTTTATCACCATAAGCCTGCTTCCAGTACAAGTCATCCATGATCTTCGCTGCCTCAAAAAGGTGTACCAGCATCTCCTGCTCTGCCGGCGACAGGTGGGAAATGTCGCTGGTAAGGGTTACCTCTGCATATTTCTTTAAACGTTCCTGTACCGGCTGATCGGCACGGAATCCTGCTAAAAATAAGCTTGCTGCTGCCAGCATTGTCATTGCATATTTAATTTTCATAACGGGTAAATAAGGGTTTTTACAACCCACGAAAGTACCAATTTTTTATCAATTGGTGCCGGAAAACGTACTTTTGTACCGATGAATGGATTGGAGATTGTGATATTACTGACTGCCGGATTCGCCGTGGGGTTCATCAATACCATTGCCGGCGGAGCTACGGTGATCTCCTTTGCATCTTTGATGGTGCTGGGTTTGCCCATTACCATGGCCAACGCAACCCACCGTGTGGCGGCTGGTTTTCAAACCCTGGCATCCTCCGGGGCATTCCTCAGGCAGAAGATTCTCGATTACAAAACAGGATTGCGGCTGGGAGTACCGGCGACCCTGGGTTCTATTATTGGAGCCTGGGCTTCGGTAGATATCGATGAGGATACTTTTCGGATTATCGCAGGGGTTGCCATGCTATTGATGCTGGTGGCCATGCTGGTGAAACCCGGTGTTTGGCTGATGGGGAAGCGGACAGAACCCGAAGTGAAACCCAAAACCTGGCATTATCTGGTATTTTTTACTGTGGGTTTCTATGGTGGATTTATTTATATCGGTATTGGATATTTCCTTTTGGCGGCTCTGGTTCTTACAACTGGGCTCGACCTGCTGCGATCCAATGCATTGAAAGTCTTTATCGTAATGCTCTATGTGCCTTTTACCCTTATTCCCTTCATCCTGGCAGGTCTTATCCACTGGCCTTATGCATTGGTGCTCAGCATCGGACAGGCTGCCGGTGCCTGGGTGGCAGCCAGAGCCTCCATCAATCTGGGCAATGGTTTTATCCGTTGGTTTATGATCGTATTTATCCTGATACTCGTGGCAGACCTTTTCGGAATCTTCAGTCTTCAGTCGCTGATCAACCTGGCAAAATAAAGGGCGACCGAAGGGAAAAAGTTGCAACTTTGCAGCCTGAAATAATGGTTAATTATGGCGGGATTCCTCTTCGATAAAATAGTTTTTGGTCCGGTGATGAGCCGGCGTTTGGGGCGCTCCCTCGGGGTAAACCTCCTCCCTGCGGATGGAAAATGCTGCACTTTCGATTGCATCTATTGTGAGTGCGGCTGGACGACCGATGGAGGGGTTTCAGGCAGGAAAATGCCCACAGGAAAAGAGGTGGCCGATGCTCTGGAGAAAAAGCTGAAAGCCCTGGCACAACAGGATGCACTTCCCGATGCCATCACCTTTGCCGGCAATGGGGAGCCTACTCTACACCCCGATTTCCCTGCCATTATCGAACAAACCATCGCGCTGCGTAACCGGTATGCCCCATCAGCATTTGTAACGGTACTCTCCAATGGAACAGGATTGGAAAAACCTGCTGTTTTTGAGGCACTGTTGAAGGCCGATCTCAACATTCAGAAACTCGATGCCGGAACACCACGCACCTTCCGGCTTATTAACCGCCCAAATCGCATCACCGATCTGGATGAGCTGGTGGAAAAACTGGCAATGTTTCACGGCAAAGTAATTATTCAGTCCCTTTTTCTGAGAGGGAATGTCGATGGCGAACCAGTCGATAATACTACACCCGAAGAGGTAACGGCATGGATCGGGCATCTGAAAAAAATTTCCCCGTCCTATGTAATGATCTATCCCATCGACCGCGCCACACCGGCATCAGGTCTCGAAAAAGTGGATTCCGCAACCTTGCATGCCATCGCCGATATGGCCGGCAGGGAAGGCATTGATGTTAGGGTTTTTAACTAACAGATTGTCATGCATGAACTGAGCCGGTACGACCCCAAAATCCTGATTGCTTTCGCGGAAGCAATCGACAGGAATTTTAAAATCCACAAATGGCTGCTGGAAAACGGATATCCTGAATTGGCTGCTCTGGCAAGTTCTCTGCAAGCCGATGTGGATGCCTTTAACTGGCTCATGAAGAATGGTTACCCGCATTATGCTGCTTTCAGCAACGCCATTGATGAAGATACCGCTGCCTACCATTGGCTGGCACAACATGGCTTCAGATTACTTGCCCTGATGGTTGATGCAGCCTACCTCAAAACCGAAGCACTCGAGATCCTTAAAAAGGAAAATCTCGAAATATTTATCAGAATATCTTTGAAAATCAGAAAGTTAAAAGAAGAGCAGCACCGCGATTATGCTTTCTACTACAAGATACATTTTTGATATATCCCATACCCTGAAACCGTAAGTTTTCAGCTTACATATCACACTTTTCCAGACATTCCATAATCTGGCTCAGCGTGCTGTGTTTCAGGAAATAATAGGTATTCTTACCATCCCTTTTAGAGGCCAGAACGCCCTTGTTTTTAAGGATGTTAAGATGATGTGATGCGGCTGCCTGTTCGATGTTCAGGGCTTCGTAAATTTCTGTTACATTCATCTTTGCGGTGTCTTCCAGCATTCCGATGATGGCAATACGCATCGGATGTGCAATGGCCCTGAGCTTGCTGGCAGCTTCTTCAAGCCGGGTGATGTCGAGGTTGGTTTTTGGCATGGAGGTTCAGAATTTGAATATGCAAATATATAAAGCAATATTATATTTCCTTCTGTTGCGTAAAAATTTTAAATTACTGATATATAAACATATCTGTGAAAGTGAAGGAATATCCATCGAATAAACCTTTGTCGCCCAGCTTTAATTCCGGAATCACCAGCAGTGCCATAAACGAAAGAGTCATAAAGGGTGCCGAAAGGGTACACCCCATCTCTTTGGCTTTGCGGTCGAGTGCTGCATACTTTTCTGATACTTCGGCAAGGGGAAGATCCGACATGATACCCCCAACCGGCAGGGGTAGCGACATTATACCATCGGATGCGGCAAGTGCCAGCCCTCCTCCTGTATGGCAAATGGCCTCAAATGCCTTCAGGATCCATCGGTCGTCGGTGCCCAGCAGTATGATGTTGTGGCTGTCGTGAGCCACCGTGCCGGCAAGCGCACCCTCCTTCAGTCCAAAGCCATGGATGAACGCCACGGCCGGAGCTGCTGGCTCGTAACGGTTTACTACAACAAGTTTTAAAATATCCTCCCGGAGATCTGTCTGGAGAAGCCCCTCAAGAACCGGTAGTTCTTTCACCAACCGCCGGGTTACCAGCTGCCCGTCCATCGCACCTATTACCTGTACAGTTTTACTTTTAGCAGGGATCTGAAGATCCTCTGCCGTGAGGCGAGCAGGGGAAAAGCGGTTGGGTTTCTCTGCGGGTTGTGTCTCGAATAAACAGGCTCCGTTTTGTGCCACACAAATCCCGTTGATATAGGTTGCCATCACGTTGAAACGATCCGGATCATCCACTTCGATAAAATCAGCCGGGTCACCCGGACGAAGAAGCCCGCAGGTAAGCCCGTAATGCTGAACTGGATTCACGGTGCAGGCCCTGATCAGATCCCCCAGCGGATATCCCATCGCCAGTCCTCTCTTTATCAACAAATTGATGTGCCCTTTCTCCAGATCGTCGGGGTGCTTGTCGTCGGAACAGAACATCACCATGTGGGGCATCTCATGGAGCAGTAAAATCAGGGTCTCGAAATTCCGTGCTGCTGATCCCTCCCTGATGAGGATCTTCATCCCCAGTGCCGCCTTTTCGCGGGCCTCCTCCAGTGTAAAGCATTCGTGATCAGTACTAATTCCCGCCGCGATGTATTTTTTCAGCTGCTCCCCCTGCAATCCGGGGGCATGGCCATCGACCGGTTTTCCAAGGCTTCGGGCATGCCCAAGCTTTGCCATCACCTGTGGATCGTTGAAAATTACCCCGGGGAAATTCATCATCTCGGCCAGATATACTACCTCTTTTTGTTTCAGCAACTCCAGTACAGCGCTGTCATCCAGCACTGCCCCTGAGGTTTCCAGCGGTGTGGCCGGCACACACGAAGGAGCTCCGAAAAAGAACCGGAAAGGGGTGGTTTTTCCATTGCGGATCATAAAATCAACCCCCTCCTTACCCAGCACATTGGCAATCTCATGCGGATCAGAAACGGTGGCAACAGTGCCATGCACCACGGCTGCCCGGGCAAATTCCGACGGAACCAGCATCGAACTCTCGATATGCACATGGGCATCCACCAGCCCCGGAAAAAAATAGCGATCGGGCACATCTTCCTTCTCATACAGGCCGATGATGGTTCCCCCTTCCACCTCCATCGCTCCTCTGAAATACCTTGCTTCTTCGGGCAGATAAAAATGTCCTTCCAGGGTAAAAGTGTTGTCTTTGTTTTTCATATTGATTCCTGATTTTCATTCCTATTTTACCAGCAGCCTGGTTTCCAGCATATCCAGCATGGCATATTTTACCCCTTCGCGCCCCAGTCCGCTATCTTTGATGCCTCCATACGGCATGTGATCCACCCTGAAGGTAGGCACATCGTTAATGATCACTCCACCGGTCTCCAGATGGTTGAAGGCATAATCCATATCCCTGATATCGTTGGTGAACACTCCGGCCTGTAAACCAAACCGACTGTCGTTTACCATAGCCACGGCCTCTTCGAAGGCATCGAAGGGCTCCAGGGTTACCACCGGGCCGAAGATCTCTAATGCACAAACCTTCATGTCGTTGCGGGTTCGGGTAAGTACCGTGGGCTCGTAATAGGCACCCCTTCTTACCCCGCCGCACAACACCTCTGCCCCACCGGCAACAGCTTCCGCCACCCACTGTTCAACTCTGTTGGCATTCTCTTCATCAATCATTACCGAGATTTCGGTCTCAGGATCCAGCGGATCTCCGGGCTGCAGCTGCTGCGTAAGTTCTGTAAACAACTTGGCGAAGGCATCGAACGCCGAACGATGTACAAGAATCCTCTGGGTATGGATGCACACCTGCCCCGAATAGGCAAAGGAACCTGTTACCGCCTTGGGAACTGCCTGCTGCAGATCGGCGGTTTGGGTCACAATCAGACCAGCATTGCCACCGAGCTCCAGCACCACTTTCTTCTTTCCGGCCTGCCGCTTCATCTCCCAGCCCACCTCGGGTGAG